>DASSNZ010000149.1:0-26938 GCA_035701135.1 Verrucomicrobiia bacterium | reverse complement strand
TCATTTTCCGCGCAAAGAAAGGGCAGGGGAGCAGATTCGGGATTTGGATTTTTCAAAACTTCTCGGAGAAAATTTGCGCTCCACGATTTCGAATATAATTGTGCGATGCGCTCATTGTATCGGTCGTCATGCGAACGTTTTTCGCCGGTCACATTTCCGAAAAGCGGCTTGAGCAATTCAAAACTGTCCGGCGCCCAAGCCCATGGACGCAGGCTGCCGAGCTTGCGGTTCGCGAGATTTTCAACGCCGGAACGAATCGCCCTCACCCCCAGTCCCTCTCCCATCGGATGGGAGAGGGTGGCCGAAGGCCGGGTGAGGGCCACAAATTCCGGAAGCGCGAATCCGGCTTCCTTGATGCCGCTTAAAAATTCCACGGACGGACGGCGTTCGACGAGCACAATGTCGTCCTGGCGGCAGAGAAATTGCGGAAGATTTTCCAGATCGCGCGCGAGTTGCGCCTGTTGTTTCGTGGGATTGAACGCCTTGCCTTCCGCGATGCGCCCTTCGCCGAACGGATTGAAAATAAACACGCTGGGCGTGCGGCCTTTCGATTGCGAATAAACGTTCAACTCCGCGATGAAACGCGAATCGAATCCGGCGGCGCGGCGGCCTTCCATGTTCAGCGAAAATCCCTTGGCGCGCTGCGGCGACAGTGGAAATTTCAGCGTGCGGCAAAACGCGTCCCAGTCGTTTTCATCCGGATTTTTCCAGCGCCGAAACCATTTCAATCCGTAAGCGACATGGCCGATTTCGTCGCGATAAATTTTTTCAAGCAGCTTCGCGGTTTCAGAATCGCCGACGCTTGCGAAGCCGCGCGAAAAGTGCCGGGCAAAATCGAGATTGGCCTGCTCGAACGTCAGACAGAGGCTTGCGATGTAATCCATCGGATTTTCCATCGTCGAAACGCAGCGCCAGAAATAACCGCTCACGGGCAGTTCGCCGAATTCGATTCCGCACGCTTTCATGCGTTCGAGATAAAGCCGTGTGTGTTCCTGTTCGTCTTTGAGCGTTTGCAAAACGCCTTTTCGAAATGCGGACGGCGCGTCGGGAAAACGCAACAGCACGAGCGCCATGAGTTCGGTCGCCAGTAATTCGTGATTCGCAAAAAAATGCAGCAATCTCCCGCGCTCAGTGGGTTTTTCGATGCGATGCAATCCGGGAAATTCCACTTTGTCGCCGTGCGGTTTGAATCGCAGTTCCATTGGCCGGCCCGGTGCGGAAGGCGTGACGAGCGGCGCGCCGGGGCGCTCGTCGGTGATGATTTCGGGACGCCGGAGTTTTTCGTCCAGAGTCGTCGCAAAAACTATTTGTTCCGCAAAATCGCGCAGTTCCATGGAACGAAAATTTTCAGTTCACTGAATTCGGATCGCGGCGAAGTTTTCCGCTCAACCCCAGCCGAGCGCGAGGCCCGCGTGGAAAGTAATGAACGCGAGTCCCCACGCGAGAATTCCCATGTAAAGCCATTGGAACAAGGGCCATTTCCAGGAATTCGTCTCGCGCCGCACAATCGCCACGGTGCTTACGCATTGCAACGCCAACACGTAAAAAACCATGAGCGTGATGCCGGTGAGCGTCGTGTAAACCGGCGTTCCGTCATCGTGCTTTTGTTGTTTCAGCGTTTCGACGAGCTGCGTGTCCGAGCCGGAGTCATTGCCATTACCGACATTGTAAACCGTGGACATGGTGCTGACAAAAACCTCGCGCGCGGCAAACGAAGAAACAATTCCGATTCCCATTTTCCAATCGAAACCGAGCGGCGCGATGACCGGCTCGATCGCGCGACCCATTCTGCCGGCAAAACTGTTTCGCAGACTCGCGCCCGCCTCGTCTTTGTCGAGTTCGCGCAGCGTCGTTTCTTTTTGCGATTCGGTCTGCGCGCTTTGGCGGACGGCGGCGCGTTGCGTTTCAAACTGATTATGAATCGCGGAACTGCGCGGATACGTGGCGAGAAACCAGAGAATGATATTGATTCCAAGAATCACGGTTCCGGCGCGCGTCAGAAAAATTTTCGAGCGGTCCCACATGTGGCGCATGACGACCCGGAGCAATGGCCGTTTGTAAGGCGGCAATTCCATGATGAGCATCGGCGTTTCGCCTTTGAGCAGCGTTTTTTTGAAAAGCCACGCCATCAACAGCGCCATGACGATTCCGAGCAGATACATCGAAAGCATTGTCAGCGCGGTGAGTTTCAGAAATCCGAAAATCGTGATGTTCGGAACGCACGCGGCGATCAGCAGCGTGTAAACCGGCAGCCGCGCCGAGCAACTCATCAGCGGCGCGACGAGAATCGTCACGAGCCGGTCCTTCGGCGATTCAATCGTGCGTGTGGCCATGATTCCTGGAATCGCGCACGCAAACGAACTGAGCATCGGAATGAAACTTTTGCCGTGCAATCCCACTTTGCTCATGAGCCGGTCCATGAGGAACGCCGCGCGCGCCATGTATCCGGTGTCTTCGAGAAATCCGATGAACAAAAACAGCAACAGAATTTGCGGCAGAAAAACGACAACCGCGCCGACGCCCGCGATCACGCCGTCCACGAGCAGGGAATTCAAATCGCCGACCGGCAGCAATCCGCCGACGGTTTTTCCGAGCCAATCCACGCCGGATTGCATTGCGTTCATCGGAACCTGCGCAAACGTGAAAATGCTTTGGAACATCAGCGCCATGATGCCGAGAAAAATCAGCGTGCCCCAAAGTTTATGCGTCAGCACGCGATCCAGTTTGTCGCTGAAATTTTCGCCCGGCCTGGCGAGTTCGGTGGTGACGCGTTGTTGAATGGCGGAAACGCAGGCGTAACGTCCTTCAATCGCCGCGCCACGCCAGTCCACGCCCGCGGCTTCGAGCCTTTTTCGCGCCGCGCCGACGGCGTCCTGAACGGGACGCGGATAATGTTGCAGACTGGAGGCGAGCGCGCGTTCGTTGCTTAAAATGAGCAACGCTTCGGCGCGGGCCTGCGCGCGGCGTTCATGAAACGTCTTCGCCAGAAGTTCCGAAAGCGCGGAAGCTTCGGCGGAAAACGATTCCGGCAATTCGCAAAAATGTTTTGCCGTGGAATGAGTTTCGGAAGTTTCCGCCGCGGCGTTTCCCTTTTGTTCGGCAATCAGATCCAGCGCGGAAAGAATTTCCTGTTTCAGTTCGGAAATGCCTTTGCCTGAACTGGCGACGATGGGAATAACGGGAACGCCGAGCGCGCTCGAAAGCTGGCCGGCGTCAATGCTATGGCCGTTGGCTTCCGCGACATCCACCATGTTCAACGCGATCAGAGTCGGATGCCCGAGCTCGATGACCTGCGTTGCGTAATAAAGATTGCGCTGGAGATTTGAAGCGTCCACGACGACGACAATCAAATCCGGCGGCGGCAATTCCGGCAGGCGATTCAGCAAAACGTCGCGTGAAACCTGTTCATCGAGCGATTGCGGGCTGAGACTGTACGTTCCGGGCAAATCCAGAACGCGGATGTCCATCGCGGCGCGGGCGTCCTGGCCGCGCGTTTTCGATCTGGACCGGAAACCGGTTCCCGAATCGAGCAATTTGCCTTCCTTGCGTTCGACCGTGACGCCGGCGTAATTGCCGACTTTCGCGCTCAGTCCGGTGAGCGTGTTGAACAACGTCGTCTTGCCGCAATTCGGATTTCCGGTGAGAACGACGTAGGCTTGAGTGAAATTCCCGGGGCGCGAAGTTTGGCCCGATGCAACGGCGGAATTCATGGGCTATGCCTTTGAATCGGGTTGCACCAGAATCTGCTCGGCTTCGCTTTTGCGCAGGGTGAGATTGTAACCGCGTACTTTGATTTCGACCGGATCGCCAAGCGGCGCGAAACGGACCAGTTCCACTTTTGTGCCGGCGAGCAGTCCCATTTCCATGAGACGCGCGCGGCCGGACGAGGACACTCTGATTTCCGAAACGGTGGCGCTGCTGCCCACGGCGAGCGAAGTGAGCGGTTGCGGAGTGGACATGATCAAAGGAAAATCCGAAATCTGAATTCCGAAAACCGAAGAAATTCCGAAGTCCGGAATCCGAAATGGAACGCGGGCCGGCGGCAATTTTTCTGATTTTGAATTTCGAGATTCATTTCGCTTTTCGAGATTCGGAAATCCGCGCTCACGCCGCCTCCGTTTGCGCGGGCAAAGCTTCGACGAGAATGGTTTCAGCCAACCGCTTGCTGATGCCGAGGCGCGCGTTGCAAACCTGGCAAATAATATTGGAGTGCCGGCTGAGCAGCTTGATTTTCTGCTCTTCGCACAAACCCATTTCGCGAAGGCGAACGCGCAGTTCGGGCGTTGCGGCGAGTTCCTTGATGCAAACCACGCTGCCGGCCTTGACGCGGCTCAAGGGACAAACGTGCTGGCCGGCGCACCGGCCTTCCAAAATCACGTATGTTGGGCTGTGATTGCTCACCAGATGAAGAAAATATGCCCTCGGCGATGGTGTTGCAAGCGGCGTTTTGGAGCGCGCGCCCTCCGGCAGAAGAAAATGGAAACGCGCGTGGATTCAACGCGGACTCGCGCCGGCGAAAACGCCGGGCAGATTATTTCACCCGGTTGAGCCGCGTGGAGAGACGGGATTTTTTGCGGCTGGCCGCGCCTTTGTGCATGATGCCGGTTTTGGCGGCTTT
Organism: Verrucomicrobiia bacterium; assembly: GCA_035701135.1. Taxonomy (GTDB): domain Bacteria; phylum Verrucomicrobiota; class Verrucomicrobiia; order Limisphaerales; family DASXHY01; genus DASXHY01. The sequence continues at coordinate 22,320 of DASSNZ010000149.1, read as the reverse complement.
ATCGAATGCGGAACTGACTTCGCGCAAAGCCGTGGCGGCTTCGTCTTTTTTGCCCGCGCCAACCAGTTCCAGATATTTCCGTTCGAGCGTGTGCAAACGGGATTTGACGCTGGAATTTCTGGTTTGTTTGCGGGCGCTGCCGCGCATACGGCGTTGGGCTGATTTTGTATTCGGCATAATGCAATTTGCTTTTAAAATTCGAGCGCGCAACGGTAACGCACCGGCGCTGATTGTCAACGCCTTTGCGCGGATTTGCGCCGGTTATTCGCATTGCCACCCCAAATTCGTTGAGAAAAAACTGGCAATCAAAGCGCCAGAGGTTAGTATTTCGGCGAGTCTAGGGGCGTAATGATGTCTGCAAAAAAAATTCTGGTGGTGGATGACGAGCCGTTCGTTTGCGACGCGGTCAAAATGATGCTCGCGTTCGACGGGCATGAGGTCCAAACGGTCAATAGCGCCAGGGAGGCGCTTGATGTCTGCGACCGGGAAAAATTCGACCTGATCATCACCGATTTTGCGATGCCGGGAATGAAAGGCGATGAACTGGCCGCCACGATCAAGGCGCGTTGTCCGGGCCAGCCGATCATCATGATTTCGGCTTACGCGGAAATGTTGCAGACATCGGGAAATCCGCTTACCGGCGTGGACATTATGATCAGCAAACCGTTTCTCCTGGATGATCTGCGCGCGGCGATCACGAAGGTTCTGACGGAAAAAATGGCCTGATCCGGGCCGCTTGATTTTTCATCGAAACGTTTTTCCGGGTCGGAGTTTTTGGCGATGCTTGTCCGTACTGTTCCGCTGCCGGTTTTGCGTATTTCCCCTCAATTGTCAGTCTCCGAAACTGGAGTAAACTCATTGGCAGGTGAATGATATGACTTTGACGGGTTTAACGATGGCAACTCATCCGGCGGTTTCCGCCACTTCGGATTCGGCGTCCGCGCTCGGCGCGGCAAAACCGACAACGATTCCGCGGCCCAAACATTCCAGCGGCGCTCTCTGGCAAATCACCCAAATCGGTTTCGTCGCCGTTCTCGCGCTGCTTTGTTACCAGCTCATCAGCCATTTCTTTTTTCAATCCGTCGAAGTGCTCGGGTCGAGCATGGTGCCGACGCTTCATAACTCGGATCATTATTTCCTGAACCGCCTTGCGTATCGCTCGCATGGACCGCTGCCCGGCGACATCGTTGTCGTGAAAGATCCGACCGATGGAACCCCAATCGTCAAACGCGTCATCGCGACGCCGGGACAATCCGTGTTTTTCAAAAACGGATCGGTTTATGTGAACGGCAAAAAACTGTTCGAGCCGTATCTTCCCCCCGGAACCGCCACGTACGGAAATTCCAATTCCCGCTTCGGACAGGAATTGGTTTTCTGCGGAAAAGATCAATACTACATCCTCGGCGATAATCGCGGCATCAGCATGGACAGCCGGGTTTACGGTCCCGTGCGCCGTGAAAATATTCTCGGCGCGGTGGTTCAATAAAATCTTCCGCTCGCATTTCGTCTGAATTTTCCACCCGCGGAATTTTCCGCGGGTGATTTTCCATTGCCTGTTTTTCCAATTTTCGGTAGCGTCCTCGTTCAGAACGCGATCTGGTTGGTGTATTGAGCGCAGTTGAAAATATGTGCCGGAGTTCGCCTTATTGGCGACTGAGGGACTTATGCGGATTCTTATTCAGCAAAAACAGACCGGTCTGTATTTCCAGGATATTGGAGCGTGGACTCCTCACTCCGCCGACGCCATGGATTTCCTGAGTTCCACTTCCGCCATCGAATTCTGCGTGCTCAACAAACTTTCCGATGTGCAGCTCGTTCTCAAATTCGAGGAGCAGCGTTACGACATCGTCCTCCCGATTTCCGGCGGAAAACCCGATCACGCCGCCGAACGCCGCAGGCCGACATAATTTTTCATCGCGCGCGCATTTTAATTTCCTTCGGTTCATTGCTTTCTTGCGCAATTTTTCACGGCGCCTATGCTGTCAACCATGACCGCGACATCAATTGACGTGACTTCTCATGCCCGCATCGCCGAACTTGGCCAGCGCGTGCTTTCCGGCAAATCCATTCAACGCGACGAGGCGCTCTGGCTTTTCAACCTCGAAAACCAGGCCGATATTTTCGATCTGCTTTCCTGGGCAAATCGCATTCGCGAAAAATTCAAAGGAAATAAAATTCACCTTTGCTCCATCGTGAACGCCAAGGCCGGCGCGTGTTCCGAGAATTGCAGCTTCTGCGCGCAATCCGCTTTTTACCAGACCGGCTCGCCGAAATATGGATTCGTGGATCCCGAGCCTGTTTCCGAAGCCGCTGATGAGGCCAATAAAAATGGCGTCACCGCCGTCGGCCTCGTCGCCGCGTGGCGCGGATTGAACGAAGGAAAAATGCTCGATGAAGTCTGCGACCGGATTCGCGAAATGAAAGCCGGCGGGAAAACGCGGCCCGATGCCTCGCTCGGCATCATCAAAAAACAGGAAGTCGCCAATCGCCTGAAAGAAGCGGGCCTGGAATGTTACGGCCACAATCTCGAAAGCTCGCGCCGGTTTTTTCCGAAAACCTGCACGACGCACACGTTCGATGACCGATTGGAAACCATCGGCTATTTGAAAAAAGCCGGAATCAAAATTTGTTCCGGCGGCATCATCGGAATGGGCGAAACGCGCGAAGACCGTTGCGATCTGGCGTTTGAACTGAAAGCCATCGGCGCGAACGTCGTGCCCGTGAATATTCTGAATCCGATTCCCGGCACGCCGTTCGCCAACAACGAACGCCTGCCCGTGATGGAAATTTTAAAAACCATCGCGTGTTTCCGTTTTATTTTGCCGCGCCAGGAAATCATGATTGCGGGCGGACGCACCGTGAATTTGCGCGACGCGCAAAGCATGATTTTCATGGCCGGCGCCAGCGCGCTCATGGTTGGAAATTATCTCACCACGCTGAATCAGCCGGTCGAAAAAGATTTGCAAATGCTCAAAGACCTCGGCCTCGATCCCGATTGGGACAATCACGGTTTCAAAGATCAGGAGGAAAACGCCCGCGGTTGCGGAGAGGAAAATTGCGAAACGGAAGCGGCGCAGGATTCACGGTTCTCCAGCGCCGTAGGCGCGACATCTTTGTAGAGCCACAATCAAAAATTCCCAGCCTCGTTGGGCGGAATATTTTCGTATTTCAGCCGGAAGATTTCGCTCCTGCGGAGTTTTGTTCATTTCTGGTTTCCTACAAAGATGTCAGCCCTACGGGCTTTAAAAAATTGGATTGGGAAAATTGGAATTTCGAAAATTCCCACGACAGGTGAATTGACGACGTGAAAGCATTGTCGGTCCGGCAACTGTTTTTCTGACTTAAGTTCACCGGATTTTTTAAAACGCAGAGACGTAAAGAACGCGGAGAAGCGCAGAGAAAAATCCGGCTTTCAAACTCTGCGCTCTCCGCGTCTCTGCGTTGAAAATTTAATTTCCGTGCTTTAAAAAATCCTCCAATTTCTTTACCGCTTTTCCGCCGAAAAAATTTTCCCGCTCTTGTCGCTTGAAACTGAAACGCTATGTTGGAGGCATGAAATTCAGCGTTCGTTTTCTGACCGTTCTGTTTTCTTTTCGGCTGCTTGCGGTGAACACCGCGTTTCCTCAATCGGTTCCAGCGCCGCAAAATTTGTGGCGGCTGGTCGCGCAGGAGGACACGGATTCGGACCGCCGGATTACCGTTCACGATCATATCACGCCGTTTGAATTGCGTGATGACAAAGGCCGGACGGTGAAAACAGTGGACGATGTTTATCACATTTCCGTTCTGATGCAGGAACTCAAGCGCGCGGACGATGGGCATCGCGCTGAAATTTCGCTGGGCGATTTTCGCCTGAACGAAACCGCGGTGGACCGCACGCATCGGCTCATCAAACAATTTTATTGGGACGCGCTCACGCGGCGTATTGATGCCGATCATCTCGATCAGGTTGTTCACGATCCGAAAGTCGCGTCGAAATGCGATTTCATTTACGTGCCGGAATCCGATGCCGCGGCGGTGCGTTATTTCAAGTCGCTGGAAAAACAGGCTGCGGAACGCCGCCGTTCTCCGGCGTTGAAAGTTGTTATTCTCCCGCCGCCGGAAAAAATCACGGGGGATTTTGTCCGCAATCTGGACGGTTCGCATGGAATTCTCAGCCTGAAACTGGAGACGAACGCGGACGGAAAAATTTCCGGCGTGCCGTATGTCGTTCCGGGCGGGCGATTCAATGAATTGTATTGCTGGGACAGCTATTTCATCACGCTCGGTTTGTTGCAGGATGGCCGCAAAGATCTGGCGCGCGGGATGGCGGACAATCTGATTTACGAAGTCGAGCATTACGGAAAAATTCCGAACGCGAATCGCACGTATTATCTCACGCGCTCGCAGCCGCCGTTTCTGACTTCGATTATTCGCGCGGTTTTTGAATCCGGCGCGGCCAATCGCGATTGGCTTGCGTCCGCGTTGAAAGTCGCAATGACGGAATATCAAAATGTCTGGATGGGACACGACCGATTGATTGACGTGAACGGACACAAATTGAGCCGCTATTACGACATCGGAAGCGGCCCGTGTCCCGAAGTTGAACCGGGTCATTACGACGAGAAACTCGCGCCGTGGATCGCGCAGGCGCAGGCTGAAAATGAAAACGAATCACTGACGCCGTTTCGTTTTTTGAATGAATTTTTGTATTGCGGAAAATATGGCGCGCTGAAATCCGACGGGCTGACGCTCGCCGCATTTTTCAAGCACGACCGCGCCGTGCGCGAATCCGGCCACGATACGACGCATCGCTTCGATGATCGCACCGCGGATTTTGTACCCGTGGGATTGAACGCGCTGTTGTACAAATACGAAATGGATTTTGCCGAATTATTGCAAAGCAAATTCGGCGGAAAATTGCCGGGAATGGAAAATGATTTTCGCGACGCCCAATTCTGGAGACGCCGGGCGCGCGAAAGAAAAGAAGCGATGCTCGATCTGATGTGGGACGATTCGCGCGGATTTTTCTTTGATTACGATTTCGTAAACAAAAAGCGTTCCACGTACATCAGCGCCACGGGATTATTTCCGCTCTGGGCAAACGTTTTGGACAAAAATGACGCGAAAGATCGCGAACGCGTCCGGCGCATCGCGGAATTTTCGCGGGAGAAACTCGAACAAACCTACGGCCTCGCCGCGACCGCGAAGGAATCCGTCGAAGCCGCGCGGCGTCACGATCCGCGCCAATGGGATTTTCCGTTCGGCTGGGCGCCGCATCAGATGCTGGCGTGGCGCGGATTTCGAAATTACGGCCTGAACGACGACGCGGAACGGCTCGCGTATCGCTGGCTTTATACCATTGCGAAAAACGCGCGTGATTACAACGGAACGATTCCCGAGAAATACAACGTTGTGACCGGCTCGCACGATGTCTTCGTCGAATACGGAAACGTCGGGACGAAATTTTCATACATCGCTCCGGAAGGTTTCGGCTGGATGAACGCGTCGTTTCAGGTTGGGACAAATTATCTCTCCGCGAAGCGCCTTGCGGATTTGGAAAAATTAATTCCGCCGGAAAAAATCAGCGCGAACGATTCAGGGGAAAACGTCGCACATCAAACATCGGACGCCGAACATTGAATGAGCGAAAATCCATCGTCTATCAACCTTCCTCCATCCTCAATTTCCGCCGTTATCCGCGCCGACGCAATTTGGGCGAAACGGATTTCTGGGTCGGCGTCGCGACGGGATAAAGTCCCGGGCAACAGCCGAACACATCGTGAAACGCCTGGCTGAAATGGCTTAGACTTTCGTAACCGACTTCCAGCGCGGCCTCGGTCACATTGTATTCGCCCGAGCGGAGCAGCTCGGCGGCCTTTTCCATTCGCAGGCGGCGAAGATATTGCGTAATCGTCTGGCCGGTGTGATTTGAAAAAATCCGGCTCAGATAAAAATGGCTGCAACCGATTTTGCGTCCGAGTTCTTCGAGCGACGGCGGTTTCGCGAGATTTTGTTTCAAAAGGAAAATAACGTTTTCCGCGCGTTCCTGGGCAAGCCGTTGCTGGCGCGAGCAAAACATTTCCTCCTCCGGCGGCGGTTGCACGAGAAAAATCACCGCAAGCTCCAGCGCTTTGCACTGATACCAGATCGGCTGCGCGGCGGCGTAAACCGGCGGTTGGCGAAGCGTCGCGATGAGTTGTTGCTGGCCGGCGGACAATCGCGCCGTCGCGCCGGAAACCGATTCGCGCGGTTTGCCTTCCAGCGCGGCGCGGACAATCGGATGCAGCATCGCTACCGCGCCGCTAAAATGTTTTTGCAGAAACGGGCAGGAAAATTCCACCGTGAGAAACTGATGATGCTGGCCCGCCGCGCGCCTGGCGATCAAAGGCTCGTTTTCGCGAAAATAAAATCCGGCGGTGTCGGGCCTGAACTCGGTTTTTCCGCCGCGGCCTTTTACAAATCCATCGCCTTCGAGATTCAGGCAAAGCTCGACGCATCCCGGATGAAAACTCGCGGCCCAATCAAATTCGCGTTTCGCAAAAAAATCATGCCACTCGATGCTGTAACCAACGCCGCGAAAACTCCCAAACAACGGCTGCCAGCCGGAGCCGACATCGCGCCACGCCTCGCTTTCGGTAAACGCGGATTTGTCTCCGGCGCGGCTGATGCCGGTCGGATTTTCGAGTTGAGCTGGCTCTGAATTGGCGGGCGTCTGGCTCACGCGGATGAATGACAATAACATCATTTGTGAAAAACGGAAAACGGAAAAAGTCCTTAACTGAAAAGCTGAAATTCTGAAAACTGAAATGCTGAAAATGCAGACACGGATTTTTTGGATTATCACAGATTCTTAAAATGTATTTTCAGGAAATTCCTGAATCCGTGAAGATCTGTGGAATCCGTGTCTAATCAAATTTCAAAACTCCGCGTTGAAGCAAATGCTCGATCAATGTAGCTTTGCGCCATGACTTCTCAGGCTGGACGACGTTCTTCGCAACATTACAAACCCATCGGCAGTTACGGCGTCATTGGCGATCTGCACACGATCGCGCTGGTTGGAATGGATGGTTCGATTGATTTCATGTGCTTTCCGCATTTCGATTCGCCGACGATTTTCGGCGCGTTGCTGGATTACAAGCGAGGCGGAAGTTTTCAACTCGCGCCAATCATGGACGGCGCGCCGGGCAAACAGCTTTATCTGCCGGACTCGAATATGTTGCTCACGCGATTCATGTCCGACGCGGGAATGGTCGAAGTTTCCGATTTCATGCCGATCACGGAAATGGGACACGCGCACGATCTGGTCCGGCGCGCGAAAACGATTCGCGGCGAAGTTCGTTACCGGATGATTTGCAATCCGCGTTTTGATTACGGCCGCGCGGAGCATCGCGTCGAGCACAAGAAAAACGAGGTGCTGTTCATCAGCAAAGGAGAAGACAAGACCGTGCTGCGGTTGCGAAGCGATGTTCCGGTGAAAATCGTGAACGGCGCGGCGGTCGCGGAATTCAAATTGCGCTCCGGTGAATGCGCGGCGTTCGTGCTGGAGGACGGCGCGCGTCGCGGTGGTTCGCCTTCGAGTTCCGAGGATTACGTTTCCGAATCGTTCAAGCAAACGATGAATTTCTGGCAGCAATGGATTCGCCGCTCGCATTATCGCGGACGCTGGCGGGAAATGGTAAACCGCTCGGCGCTGACGCTGAAAATGCTGACCTCGGCGCGGCATGGCTCGATTGTCGCCGCGCCGACGTTTGGATTGCCGGAGGAAATGGGCGGCGTGAGAAATTGGGATTATCGCTACACGTGGATTCGCGACGCATCGTTCACTTTGTACGCGCTGATGCGCCTGGGTTACATGGGCGAGGCGACGGCTTTCATGCGCTGGATCGAGGAGCGTTGCACAGAATTGAAGCCCGGCACGCCGCTCCAGGTGATGTATGGAATTGACGGCAGCCATGACTTGACGGAATCGCAGTTGAAGCATTTTGAAGGCTACAAAAAATCCAGTCCCGTGCGCATCGGAAACGGCGCGTACGACCAGCTTCAATTGGACATTTACGGCGAACTGATGGATTCCGTTTACATCTACAACAACGCCGGTGAACCGATCTCATACGATTTCTGGGTGAACCTCACGCGGCTGATTGATTGGGTTTGCGAAAATTGGCAAAAGCCTGATGAAGGCATCTGGGAAGTGCGCGGCGGGCGGCATGAATTTCTGTATTCACGCGTGATGTGCTGGGTGGCGATTGACCGCGGAATCCGGCTCGCGCAGAAACGCTCGTTTCCCGCGCCGCTGCGGAAATGGTACGAAATCCGAGACGAAATTTATCGCGACGTTTATGAATCGTTTTGGGACCCGGAACTGAAAAGTTTCGTGCAGTACAAAGGCGGCAAAGCGGTGGACGCTTCGACGTTGCTGATGCCGCTGGTTAAATTCATCGGGCCGAACGACCCGCGCTGGCGCTCCACGCTGAAAGTCATCAACGAACAACTCGTCGAAGATTCGCTGGTTTATCGCTACAACGTGATGAAAGGCGCGGACACGGGATTTCCCGGACGCGAAGGTTCTTTTTCCATGTGTTCGTTCTGGAATGTGGAATGCCTGGCGCGCGCGGGCGATTTAAAACAGGCGCGATTCTTTTTTGAAAAAACGCTTGGCTACGCGAATCACGTCGGCCTGTATTCCGAGGAACTTGGATTGAACGGCGAACTGCTCGGAAATTTTCCGCAGGCGTTTACGCATCTCGGTTTGATCAGCGCGGCGTATTATCTCGATCATAAACTGGAAGCGGGAGAGTAGGCGGTGTTTTTGGAAGATTGAACATCGAACATGGAACATCGAACTTTGAACTTCGAATATTGAATGAGAATGAAAATGGAACTGGATTTTTAATTCCTTTTCAGCTTTTCGGATTTCCGTTTTGTTTTTTGTGACACGCTGCTTGACATGACGTGGCGTAGTTTTCTTCCTTAGTGTCAGATGAATTCTTCGATTACGAATAATGAACGGATTGGCAACTTCGCGCAGAATCTGGTCGGACTCGTCGTGAAGCTGCTGGAAAACTGGTTTGGAGCCGCAATGTCCCGGCCGCTGATCGGCAATCTCCGCGTGGCGCATCTGGTTGCGGCGTTGATTTTTCTCGCAATCATTTTCATCGCGGACATCGTCATCTTCGGCAGCCTGCGCCGATGGACGCGGAAGGACCGTCCGCCGGGCGAAGGTTCGTCGGCCTGGCACCACATTGCGCGCGCTTTGAGCAAGCCGCTGCATTTCGCCGCGTGGATTGTTGGGCTTTACTTCGTCATTACGCCGATGCTGATGGGAATGGAAGCCAAACCGATGGCTCAGGCGCAGGCGGCGCTGGGATGGTTTCTCAACATCGGCATTCTGGCTTTCGTCGTCTGGCTTTTCTTCCGGCTCACGCGCGCTTTTGAAAATCGCCTGAAACAATGGGCATCAAAGACCGACAGCAGAATGGATGACGTTCTGGCGCCGCTCGTTGGAAAATGCCTGCGGGTCATCGTGCCCGTCATCGCGATTATTCTCGCGCTTCCCGCGCTGCCGCTGCCCGCGGCGTACAGCGATATCATCAGCAAGCTGAGCAGTATTTTAATTATCGGCGCGATCTCGTGGGTTTTGTTCCAGGCCGTCAACGTGACTTCGCAACTGATCATGACGAAATTCGACATCAGCGCGAGCGACAATCTCCGCGCGCGTCAGGTTTTCACACAGGTGACGGTGCTGAAGAAAACCATTTATTTCATCATCGGCATTTTCACCATCGCGTCGGTGCTGATGCTGTTCCAGCAGGTGCGGCAACTGGGCACGAGCATTCTGGCGTCGGCGGGAGTGGTGGGAATTATTTTTGGTTTCGCGGCGCAAAAAACCATTGCGAATCTTTTCGCCGGATTTCAAATCGCGATGACGCAACCGATCCGCATTGACGACGTGGTGATTGTCGAGAACGAATGGGGACGCATCGAGGAAATCACGCTTACATTTGTGGTGGTGCGCATCTGGGATTTGCGCCGGCTCGTCCTGCCGATCAGCTATTTCATAGACCAGCCGTTTCAGAATTGGACGCGCGTTTCCGCGGACATTCTCGGCACGGTTTTTTTCTACGTGGATTACACGATTCCGGTGGAGCCGCTGCGCGCGGAATTGAAACGCATTCTCGAGCAGTCGAAAAACTGGGACAAAAAAGTCAACGTTCTGCAGGTCACCGATGTGAAGGACAACACGGTGGAACTGCGCATTCTGGTCAGCGCGACGGACGCGGGCCGCGCGTTCGATCTTCGCTGCGAAGTCCGGGAAAAAATGCTCACGTTCATTCAAAAGAATTTTCCGGAAAGCCTGCCGAAAGTCCGCGCGGTCCTCGCGGAACAGCGGGAACCGAAGGTTTTACCGCATGCGTAAAAAGCGAAATTTCAAAATTGAAAATGTTTCCGCCCCGCATCCGGTCCTGATTTCTTTTGGCGATCATTTCGGCAGCCAGATATGAAACTCGCCGCCGCAATGCAGCATCGCCAGCAAATACAACATACCATCATAGTAACGGTAAGGGCCGGAAGGAATCGGAGCATTCCATAATTCCTCGACAAACTTTTTCCTGCGGGAATTCGTCGCCGCAAGACTTGCGACTGCATTCATGGCGACAAGGCCGGTCGTGTGATCGTTGCCGAATTGCCTGCCATCGAGATGAAACCGGTTTCCGTATGTCGCGATGCCTTTGGATTCGAAAAATGTTTGCAGCCTGTCGCTCCATTCCGTTTCGCGCGGATCCTTTGCCCACCAGGCCCAGTCCACGGACCAGTTCATCGCCGTCCGCCATGAATCGTATTGAAAATCCGCGCTGTGAGGATTCCACGGAGCAGCCCATGGCGTCCCATCAAAGTTGGCGTAATCCGGCGCGAGTCCCGTTTGCGGATGTGTCGCGCGCGAAAAAAAGTCACGGCTCGCCATGGCTGCTTCTCTCCAAAATGCCCGGTCTTTTTTCGGTCCGCATCGCGCCCACACTTCATAAAAAGCGGGCACTTGATACGAAGGATCGGTGTGATTCCAATTTTTTACATCAGGAGTAAAACGAACCATCTTTTGATCGGTATTGAAAAGCGCCCCGGCTGTCATTATGCCGCTGACGGTTTTTCCGGTAATCAATTTCCGATGCCGCAAATGACGGAGAAGTTGATCCGCTTCGGCGTGATAATTGTAAATGCCTGAACCGTTTCCCCAACGTCCGGCGGCGAAATAGAGGGCCGTGGCAAAATACTCTTCGCCATCGGGCGCGGGCATTTCGTCGTTCGGCACGCCGTTCGTTTTCATTGACCAGGAAAAATATCCGTAAGCCGGATGCAGCGGCGACGCATGAAACATATATGACTTCGCCCAATTCCAAATCGCGTCGAACTCGGCTTTCTTGTTCAGTTGCGCCGCGATCATCATGCCGTAAGACATTCCTTCCGAACGCACGTCGTGATTGTTGATGTCTAAGATGTAGGCGAGCGGCCCGTTGGAATTCGCGCCGGCGGAATAAAAAACCGCCTGTGTTTCTGGATTGCCGTGAAACAACTGATCAAAAGCGCTGTTGATTTTGCCGTCAATTTCGCGTTGAGAATGTCCGTTTTCCGCAAACAGATTTCGATAACGTCCGTCGGCAAATGCGCCCGAACCTTCAGGGCGTGGCGACCGACATGCGGTCAAAGAAACGAGCAGCGCGAGAATTCCAGGCAACTTCCAGTTTTTCATTTTGCAAAAAGCGCTGAAATTCAAAACTGCAATCAACGTCCACGGCTGGCCACATGAAAACTTTCCGGCGGGCCAAGGTAACTTGGTTTCACGCCGCCGGTGTTCACCACGATTTTTTGAAGCACAACGCCGGGATCAATCATCCAGAATTTCAGCGTGTGATAACCGGGTTTATCCAGTGTGTGAATGGATTTTCCGATGCGGCTGTTGTTTTTGACGGATTCTTCCCAATCGCGATTTCCATTTTGCGCGTTGTAATCTTTCGGAACGAGCGTGACGATTTGCGGCGTTTCATCATCGAATGAAACGGCATATCGAATTCCGCGATCCGGCATGAAATTCAAAACCGGCGAAGTGACGGCGACGACCTCGGTGGTTTTCACGTTGAACAGATACATTTTATATTCGAGCGATGGCGAATCTTTTCCGGGCGTTGCGGCCGGAGCGTTGGGTTCGCCTGTCGTTCTCATTCCGGACAGCGTGCGTCCATAATCCTGAATTTTTATCCAGCGATTTTTTCCGGCATCGGTTTTCCTCGTGTAATGTTCCGGCTCGATGGAAACGTAGCCATCGCCTTCGACAAAACCTTGCAACGAATCGCGCGTGATTTCCGTCGGATTAAACGCGCGGACATGGACCGTGACTTCGCTGTTTGCGCCGGAAATTTTTATCGTTCCATCGGCTGAATTTTTTGGCGCTTTGTTCCAATCCACGCTCGCCCAAAGACGTTTGTCTTTTCTAACCGATCCGCTCGTTTCGTTCAGAACAATCCACGGTTCGCTTGTGGAAGCGGTAAAATCAAAAGCTGTTTTGCCTTTGTTAAAAACATCAATGTAAAATTTCTGCCGGTTGAACGCGTCGAATTGCGGCAACGTCACGTCGCCGTTTGTGGCCGCCGATTCGGAATTTTCCACGGCCACGCCCATCGCAGCCGCGTCCGGAACGTCAACTTCCGCGAGGCGAATCGCGCTCATGTTGTTTCGCCGCGGATCATTCCAGCTTCTGTAGCCGATGACGGTTTGGTCCATGAAATGATCCCATTTTCCGTCGAGAAAATCGTGATTGAAATAATGCATCAGGTTGGTTTCCGCCGCGAAGAGCGCGCGCGTTTGTTCGGCGAAATCGTTCGCGCCAGCGCGGCCTTGTCGCGCATACAAATTATTTTTTGCCGCGGCGAGATACATTTCATTCAGTTGCGCGGAGGCTTTGGTGGGAAACAAAACCAGTTCGTAAAACGCGGCGCGTTTTTCTTCCGGCAACTTATCGGAAATTTCCCGCGCCTTTTGCGCGATGTCATTGAAATCATTTACGACATTTTCAAATTCATTGTAATCCACGAGACTGTAAGTGCGCGCGTCCACAAGCTCCGGTTTGCGGCGGCCATTGTATTTTGTGTATTTGGAAAGAATGTCCGCGATGTCGTTCGCGTATTCCGGACCGAATTGCTGCGCGGCCCAGAGCCGGGTGTATTCGTCAATGTTGTCATTTGTCCAGCGGTCGGAATTCCAGCCCAAATCCAGAAAATACTGCATCGGAAGTTCGTAGCCTTTGAAATGACCGACGTTGACAATCCAGACTTTGTCCGCGCCGTATTCTTTGGCGAGCGACATCTGGTCCCAGATTTTTGAAATCGGATTGGCATTGATCCATTGATAGCTGCGCGGTCCGCCGTGATAATCGAAATGATAATAGATGCCCGCGCCGCCGCTGCGTTTGCGTTCGGCGGCGGTTGGCAGGCGGCGCACGTTGCCCCAGTTATCTTCCGCCCAAAGCAATGTCACGTCGTCCGGCACGCGCATTCCGGCTTTGTAAAAATCCATGACTTCCTTGTAGAGACACCAGACCTGGGGAACTTTTGTCACGTCGGGATTCACGATCTGCGACAGGATGTCGCGCTGCGCGGCGACAATTTTTTCGAGCAATTTCATGTTTGCTTCCGGGCCGCCGGGAGCCATCGGCGTGTCGTTCGCGCCGCGCAATCCAATCGTGACGAGATTTTCGTAATCCTTGTTTCGCTGAATGCCTTCGCGCCAGAAATTGGAAACCACGTCGGGAATTTTCGCGTAATTCCAACTGCCGTATTTTCTGCCGAGATTGCGGTCCCATTCTTTTTGCGCGCGCATCATCGGCTCCTGATGCGAAGTGCCCATCACGATTCCATATTCATCGGCGAGCCGGGGATTGTTCGTGTCGTCTTCGTTGAAGGCGTTGTTCCACATGGCCGGCCAGAGATAATTGCCTTTGCAGCGCAAAATGACTTCAAACAAATTGGTGTAAAATGCGGGGCCGTAATTCGCCGCTCCTTTGTATCCGGGCGCGCTGCCGAATTTTTCCTGAATCCAACCTGATAAATCCGGCGCTTCGTCGTTCAGAAAAATACCGCGATATTTCACCGAGGGCGGACCTTGAACGTATCTGCCGGGTTTGACGAAAAGCTGCGGGTGATGTTGCGGAGGAACATCCGCCCAGTAATACCACGGCGAAACACCGATCTGCTCCGAGACATCGTAAATTCCGTAAATCGTCCCGCGCTTGTCGCTGCCCGCAATGACGAGCGCGTTTTCAATTCCCGCAACCGGTTTCGGCACGACCTGAATCAAAAACGATTCCCACTGATTCGTGATTTGCGAAACGTCAATTTTCTTTTCGCGAATCAGCCGGTCAATCAATTCGCTTTTCCCGATTGTGCCGATGAGAATGGCGTTTTTTTTCGCTGCGGCCGGCGCGGAAATAAATTCGGCGTTCGCGCCGCTGACGCGCCGAATATCTTTTTGCAAATCGTGAGCCGCGCGAATGACTCCGGGAAAATCCTCCGCGCCCGCGAAAATGTCCGCGGCATTTCCATTTTCAACCAGGCTGAATGCGCCGGGGCTTTTGCCGGTTTCAATGTATTGCTTCTGGCCGATGGCAAAACCGTGATTCGCAAATGCGAATAAAATCGCGGCGATCGCTGAAAATTGTTTTTTGAGTTTGCTCATATTCACCAATTCCACATTGACGGCTGATTCGTTGTTCAATGATCAAAAATTCACATAAAATCCTTGCGTCTCCACATCTTCGCGTCCTTGCGTTAAAACCTTTTCACGGCATTGTCCGCTCAAATCGTCTGGCTCAAAAATCCGCCGTCCACGCGAATGTCCGTGCCCGTCACAAAACTGCTCGCCTTGTTGCTCGCCAAAAAAATGACCGCGCCGACGAGTTCAAACGCTTCGCCAAACCGATCCATCGGCGTGTGATTCCAAATCGCTTTCGTGCGCGGCGTCGGCGAACCGTCCTCCTGAAACAGCAGTTTGCGATTTTGCTCGGCGGGAAAAAATCCCGGCGTAATCGAATTCACACGCACGCCCTTGGTTGCCCATTCGCGCGCGAGAAACGAGGTCAGGTTCAGCACGGCGGCTTTGGCGGAGGAATACGTCACCACGCGCGAAAGCGGCAGATGCGCGGAAACGCTCGCGATGTTGATAATACTGCCTTGACCGCGCGCAATCATTGCCGGCCCAAAAACCTGGCATGGCAGAAGAACTCCACCGGCCAGATTCAAATCGAAATTCGCGCGCCACGCCTCAAGCGAAATATTTTCAAACGGATTTTCGGCGGTAACGGTTACTTTTGGATCGTTTCCTCCGGCGGCGTTGACAAGAATGGTTGACGCGCCGAGCGATTTTTCAATCGCCTGCCGCGCGGCTTCCAATTCGTCGCGTTTCACAGCGTCGCATTTAAAAAATTCCGCGTGACCGCCGGCTTGTTTGATCGCGGCGACTCGCGCCTGGCCGCGCTCCTCGTTTCGCCCGACAACGGCGACTTTGGCCCGCGCCTCCGCCAGCCCTTCCGCAATTGCGCCGCCCAACGCTCCCGTCGCGCCGATGACGACGGCGACTTCGCCCGATAGATCAAAAAGTTTCATAGCGGCGCATTGTGAAACAAAGATCGGTCGCGGTGAAGAATTATTATGCGCCCGCATTTCGGAAGGAATTCACCCCATTTCAAAACGCGCCGGGCGAAACGATGCTGATGGCAACGCGGCGAAGCCGGGCGACACAAAACGAAGCCGGGCGAAAAATTTCAGGCCGCCGCAAAACTGAAGGAGATGTTATGATCAACTCACGTTTTTTCCGAGGATTCCTGGCCGTGGCGACGGGTGTGTCGCTCGCCGGCCTGACCGGATGTTCCAACCTTCCCGGAACGCCGAAACAGCAGGGCGCGGTGGTCGGCGGACTGGGCGGCGCGGCGGCGGGCGCGGCCATCGGCGGCAGTAATCATCGGTTGCTCGGCGCGTTGCTGGGCGGCGCGTTGGGCGCGGGCGGCGGCTATGTGATCGGCGCAAATAAAGATCGAATTCTTCAGAAGGACACAACGGGCGCGAAAACGGCGACGCAATCCGCGCAAAGCCAGCCGGCGACCGCGCAGCAGGCCGCGCGCGCCACGACGGCGGACATCAACAACGATGGATTCGTCACTTTGGACGAAGTCGTCGCAATGAAAAATGCCGGGCTGACCGATGCGCAAATGTTGGAGCGAATGCGCGCGACGGGCCAGGTCTTCGATCTGACGCAGGAGCAGCAGCAATATTTGGAGGGTCAAGGCGTGAGCCAGCAGGTCGTCAATCAGATGCAGGACTTGAATCGTGAAACGCGCGATCAATTGCTGAATCAGCAGCAGAACGGCGTCATCAGCCATCCGCAATCGCAACAATGAGACGCACCCTGCGAGAAGTTCCGGCGCGGGATTGGGGCGCGTTTTGCGAGCGCGTGAACCAATTCGAAGGCGGCGCGGTTTTCAGTCTTGAAACCGAAGACCGAAATGGCGCGAAGCAACAACTGGCCGACAAAGTTCCTTTCGATTCCATGGATTTTGGAAAACGCGACGAATGCAACGACCGCTTTGCGATTCGCAGCCGGGGAAACGGCCGGACAAAATACGAAGTCGTGGAACCGATTCATGTGATGCTCAAGGAATCCACCGAATGCGGCGCGGGTTTTCAGTCGGTCATCATTGAGGCGGAAAATGGACTTACAACGCTGACGTTTCATCCGACGATCAAAATGTCGTGGCTGGAGAATCTGGAATTGCTGTGAGTGCGACCGAACCGAGAAACGGAAATTTTGGAAAGTGAAAATTTCAATTTCAAAATCCTGGAACTTTATGAGCGTGAAAATGCTTTCACCGCGTCACGAACCGTGCGGCATAGGGCGTTTTCCGGTGAGAAAAGGGGAGTTCACCGCGTTGTGACGAAGCGCGGCCCAATTAAACTTGAACCCAGAAAGTAGTGGTCAGAAAAAAAATAAAGGATTCGATTATGAAAAAACTCATACTGTTAGCCAGTGCGGCGGGCGCGGCCTTGTTGTTGGCGGGTTGCAACCAGGGCGGCACCAGCGATCAATACGGCACCAGCACCGGAAATAACTCGAGCACAAATTACAACTACAACACGCCCGAGACGAACAATAATTCCAGCATGAATCAAAATCAGGGAGCCGCGACAACTCCGGGCGGCACCAATTCCGGCAGCGAAGTCTTCGGCGGCGGAGCGAATAATTCCGGCTCTCAATCCACCACAAACGACATGGGTGGCGCTCAATAAATCGAAAAAGCAATAATTGAAAAAAGCGCGACGCCTGTTCCGAAACAGAACGGGCGTCGCGTGTTTTCGTTGTCGTAAAATTCAGCGGGCGACCATTTCGCTATGATTTGCCATCGCCGTTTGCGTGACCGGAAATTTCGGCGCGCGATAGCTGCGTCCTTCGGCAATGGTGATCGGTTGGTTTTCTTCGTTCAAAAACTGCACCGGAATGCTTTCGCGCTGGCGGCCATTTCTGGTTTTGAAAACGCAAAAATGCAGATGCGGTCCGGTTGAAAATCCCGTGCAGCCCGAAAGCGCGATTTCCTGTCCGGCCACAACCCGTTCGCCGGGATGCACCTTCACGCCGCCTTTTTGCAAATGACAATAATGCCCAAGCGTGCCGTCATCGTGCCGGATCAAAACGTAGTTGTTGTAACGGTCGTATTTCATGCTGCCGCCGCCGATGTCTGAATCGTCCTTGACCTTCACCACCAATCCGCCCCGCGCGGCGAGAACCGGCGTGCCTTCCGGCATTTTCCAGTCAATCGCGTATTTGTTGGAACCCTGGTGGCTGAATTTTCCGTCGTATCCCTGAGTCACGCGATGGGCCGTTCCCGGCGCGTAGGGCAGGTGATAAATGTAATTATCCGGAACCGCGACGGAACTGCCGAGCTTGTAGTAATTCGTGTAAGCGTAACTCCATTGCGCGTCAGGCTTTTCAGGCGAAAGCGAAAACGCCTCGGTTTCTCCCGGCAGAAAGGTCGCGGTGTACGGAAATTGCACGTCGCTTTTCAAATTCTTCGTGCTGAAATCGAAAGTCATCGTGACTTCCGTGCGCTCGCTGTTTTCCACGTAAAACTGGGTTGCGTCTCCAACCCGACGGCTGGTGACTTTCACATTGGTCGTGTCCGTGGAAACCGCGCCTTCGCTGTCGGGAAGATTGGAATGGGCCGCCCGGGCGACGAACGCTCCGATGGCGCAAATGGCAATCAATGTTCCAAAAAAAACGGGTTTTGAACGTAATAATTTTCTCCTCATAA
The DNA here is from genome assembly GCA_035701135.1 of Verrucomicrobiia bacterium. Lineage (GTDB taxonomy): Bacteria > Verrucomicrobiota > Verrucomicrobiia > Limisphaerales > DASXHY01 > DASXHY01. The sequence goes on along the minus strand of DASSNZ010000149.1, from coordinate 3,992 downwards.
AAAATTTCAGGCGGCAATCGGGACGGGTTTGATTTTTCGCGTTGGAAGGGCGGGAGTCGTTCGCGGGAGCGGTTCGCCGAAATCGGGAAAACCGTCGCTGCTCCATTCGAATCGTTTGGCGTGAACGTCGCGATCCTCCCAGCCGTGTTCGCGGGACGATTTGGAATGATAAATAATCCAGTCCTCGGTCTGGCAAAGGGATTTCACAAATGAGCAATGGCCGACGCCCCAGACCTGCTCGGTTTTTTGGAAAACCGGCCCGTGCTTTTTCCATTTCGCGGGATTCAACATGTCGCCGGTGTTGTTGTGCAGCATTCCGAGGCAGTAATCCGGCGTCCAACTCCCGCTCGCCGAATAAACAATGAAAATATCGCCGTTGCGTTTCAGCACCTGCGGCCCTTCGCAAATCGGCATTGCCACGCGTTCCCAGCTTTGGTCCGGCGCGGCAATCAGAACGCGCGGACCGGAAATCGTGAGCGGATCCCGCATCGGCGCGATGTAAAGATTCTGCTGTCCGTCGCGTTTTCCCGGCCAGCCCGACCAGACAAAATATTTCCGCGCGTCGTCCAGCGTGAGCACCGTGCCGTCAATCGCCCATCCGCCGGTTTGCAACGCCCCGCGGCATTCGTAACGTCCTAACGGATTGCTTCCCTCGGCTTCAATCACCCACATGCGATGATTTTCGTTTTTGCCGTCGTCCGCCGCGAAGTAAATGAACCAGCGCCCGTCAATGAGATGAAGTTCCGGCGCCCAGACGTTGTCGCAATTGCCGCCGCGCGAAGGCGCCGTCCAGACGCAAACTCCGGGATCCTCCGCGATTCCGGCGATGGTCCGCGAGCGGCGAATGTGGATGCGACGTTTATTCCTGCTTTCGCAGTAGTAATAAAATCCGCCGTGGAAAATCATCCAGGGATCGGCCGAATGCGCTGGCAAGATCGGGTTTATAGCTTTATTTGGTTGCTGGTTAATCGCTCAATCAAACGAGCGCCACACACGGCGTTCGCTTCGGGATGAGATTTCACCAACCCGCAATTCCCGAAAATCGGCAGCGGTCTGATTCTAATGTCGTGGTTTGTCTGACAGGCGAAAAAAGGCGCGGGCAAACAGGTTAGGATGGCTGGTGAAAATGGGTAGATTCGATTCAAAATCCGAAGCTCGAAATCCGAATACCTCCGTGCAAACCCGAAGAGACAAAAGGCGATTCAAAATCTGATATTCAAATTACCTTCGGATTTCGGAACTTGGATTTCGGGTTTCGTGTTTTTATTCCTTCTCATCCTAACATTTCGCGCATCGCGGCGAACCGGTTTTTTCCCGATTCCGTTGTAACGGGTTGCTTCGCTTTTTCGTCCGCGTGCTCGACGAGTTCGGGTGGAAGTTCTTTCAGAAAAGGCGAGGGATGACACGCAATTGCCTGGCCGTATTTTTTTCGCCCGGCGCAATGGCTGATATTCAGCGTCTGCATCGCGCGGGTGATGGCGACGTAAAACAATCTCCGTTCCTCGTCCAAAGTTCCTTCCACTTTCGATCTGGAGTGCGGAAGCAAACCGTCCTCCAGCCCGACGATGTACACGTGCGGAAATTCCAATCCTTTGCAACTGTGCATCGTGATGAGCGTCACCGCGTCGCCCGGCGAATCCTTGTCCTCCTCGCGTTCGCTGTCGAGCGTGATGTCTTCGAGAAAATTTTGCAACTGGTCAAAGCCGCCCTCTCCCCGTCCCTCTCCCATCGGATGGGAGAGGGTGTCCGAAGGACGGGTGAGGGGATCTTGATTATCCAATGTCGCGATCAGGTCCTTCAAATTGCGAATTCGATTTTCCGCGGCTTCCGCGGTTTTTTCCGAGCGATGCAAATCGTTGAAATAGCCGATTTCGTCCAGAAAACGATCCGCCCAGATGCGCAACGTGATTCCGGCATTTTGCGTTTCCAATCCCGTCGGCGGAACGCTTCCGATTCGCTGCAGCGCGCCGCGCGTTCTCTCGATAAATTCGACAAACGCCTCAATCGCCTCGCGGGTGCGCGCCTGAAAAGTGGTTGTCACAACCGGATTTTTCATCGCCTCGAACACGGAACATTTCCGCTCGTGGCTCGCGCCCAACAAACGCTCCATCGTCACATCGCTCAACCCGCGCGCGGGAGTATTCGCGATGCGCAACAGGCTGATGTCGTCGCGCGGATTGATGAACGCTTTGAGATACGCGAGAAAATCGCGGATCTCGCGGCGATCAAAAAAGCTCTGTCCGCCAATCAAATGATAACGCACGCCGGCCTGGCGCAGCGCGGTTTCCAGCGGACGCGATTGCTGGTTCGTGCGAAATAAAATCGCCTGCTCGCTCCACGGAATCCGATTTGCGATGCGCGCGTATTCGATTAATTCAACGACCGCGCGCGCCTCGTCCTCGTCGCTTTCAAAGGTGTGCAGCGCGATCTTTGCGCCGTCGCCTTTCGTTGACCAAAGTTGTTTTCCACGCCGGCGAACGTTGTTTTTGATGATCGTGTTCGCGGCTTTAAGAATCGTGTTTGTCGAACGATAATTTTGTTCCAGTTTGATGACTTTGACTTCCGGAAAAAATTTTTCCATGTCGAGCAGATTGGAAATTTCCGCGCCGCGCCAGCCGTAAATGCTTTGGTCGTCGTCGCCGACCACGCAAAGGTTCCGGTGTTCGCCGGTCAGCGCCTGAACGAGTTGAAATTGCGAGGCATTTGTGTCCTGGTATTCGTCCACCATCACATAACGATATTTCGCGCGGCAGGCTTCAAGCGCGTCGGGATGCTCGGAAAAAAGTTTCAACGTCAGTAAAATCAAATCGTCGAAATCCACCGCGTTGCAGGCGCGGAGCGCGGATTCGTAACGCGAGCGAATGTGCCGGGCGACCGCGCGTGCGCTTTCATCAACGATGCCATTGATGCCGCCGTTTTTCAGCCGGCTGAGCAGGCTGAGAATCGCGGCCGGATCGGTTTTTTCGCCTTTCGCATAAAATTGAGCGAGAATTTTTTTGATGGCGCCGAGTTGTTCCGCCTCGTCGTAAATCACGAAATTGCGCTTGTAACCGAGCTTCTCGATGTGCTGGCGGAGAATGCGGACGCAGAGCGAATGAAATGTGCAGATCGTCGGAGAATCGGTTTTTGGATTTTCGCTTTCCGATTTCGGATTTCGCGGTTTCGGAATTAATTTTCCCACACGCTCCCGCATTTCGCGCGCCGCCTTGTTGGTGAATGTGACGCCGAGAATGTTGCCCGGAGCAATCCCGCGCTGAACCATGTTGGCAATTCGGAACGTGATGACGCGCGTTTTGCCGGTGCCCGCGCCCGCGAGAATCAGAACGGGACCTTTGAGCGTCTCGGCGGCGAGACGCTGCTGCGGATTCAGCGAATTGAGATTCAACATCGCATGAGTTTAGTTGCCGTGAAAAACTCAACGCAAGCATTTGCGGAAAAGAGCGGAGAAAACTTCCGTTCGCGTTGAATGGCGTCAACGGATTTCTGGTTTGTCGGTGCTCGAAACCGCGTTTTTGGAACAGCGCAGCACTTGCTGTCTCAGCGAGCCGGAGTTAAAAATAAATATAATGAGATGTCGCGATACCAGCCGCATGATTGGCGTGTTTGCCGCGCAATTTGCGCTTATCGCTTTGCTCTGCGCCTTTGCCGGGTATTTCTCTTTAAAAACTTTGGAAACACTTGCGATGCTCGCGTTTTTTCTCCCGGTCATCGGATATAGTTCGATTCTGATCCGGCCTTCCGTTTACAAATCGTGGTGTGAAGTTTTTCGTGAAGTGGGACTCGCGATCGTTTCTTGCATCGCAAGAACGGTCGGGTTTTTCAGCGTGAGGACGATTTTGCGTGTGTGTCGCGTCGTTGCGAGAATGAGAGTTTTTCCGAGCGGCGCAGATGAATGGTTCGCACTGATGTTATTTCCGTTCAAAGTTTATGTGTTGGCCGGGATTCCGATGATATGGTTTTATTTATGGTTGAAGCGCGTAATGGGATTACAG
>DASSNZ010000148.1:0-6037 GCA_035701135.1 Verrucomicrobiia bacterium | reverse complement strand
ATGGACTTCGCGGGCGATTCGCGTGCGTTCCTCCTCGCGAACGCGCTGGAGATAAACCGAAAGCGCCCGCAGTTGCTCGTGCGATTCGCGCAACTGCCGTTCCGCGCGACGGCGTTCCTGCCGCTCCTGCGATTCGCGCAACGCGCGATGCACCGAGGGAACAAGCCGCGCGAGGCGATGTTTCAAAACGTAATCCGTCGCGCCGTTCTTGAGCGTTTCAATCGCCACTTCCTCGCCCATCGTGCCGGTAAGAAAAATGAACGGTGTTTCGGGACATTTTTTTTTCGCGATTTCCAGCGCCGCGTAACCGTCGAAACCCGGCAGCGCGTAATCGGATAGAATCAGGTCAGGCGGATTTTCCTCGATTTGGCGAATGAAATCTTTTTCGTTGTCCACGCGCACGGCGCTGTAATGCACGCCGCCCCGATGCAACGTGTGCTTCGCGATTTCGGCGTCCGCCGGACTGTCTTCCAGCATCAAAATGTGAATTTCTTTTTTCAACTAAACTGTTCCCGCGCCGTGCGCCCGTTTTCCATTTTTCGGCAATGAAAAATAAAACGTCGCGCCGACGTTCACCTCGCCTTCCGCCCAGGTGCGTCCGCCGTGACGCTGAATAATCCGGCGGACATTTGCCAGGCCGATTCCGGAGCCTTCGAAATCCGCCGCGCGATGAAGCCGTTGAAATACGCCGAATAATTTGTGCGCGTAACGTTTGTCAAAGCCGACGCCGTTGTCTTTTACGAACATGATCACTTCAATGTCGTTTTCCTCCGCGCCGATTTCAATGCGCGCGGTTTTTCGCGGTCGCGTGTATTTCAGCGCGTTGCAAATCAGATTGGTAAAAACCTGGCGGAGCAGATTCGGATCACCCCGCGCCTCGGGCAACGCGCCGACGGCCCATTCCACATCGCGCTCGCCGGCGTCCGGCTCCAATTCGCGCAGCACGTCCCGCACAATTTCGCCGAGGTTCACGTCCATTTTCAGAAATTCCGCGCGCGCCGTCCGGGAGAACGCAAGAAGATCATCAATCAGTTTTCCCATGTGCCGCGCCGAATCGGCGATTGTCTGCAAATAACTTCGGGCCTCGTCATCGAGGAGATGCGATTTCGTTGTGCGCAGAATTTCGACAAAGCCTTCGACATGCCGCAGCGGCGCGCGCAAATCGTGCGAAACGGAATAGCTGAACGCTTCGAGTTCTTTGTTCGCGGTTTCCAACTCCGTCGTGCGTTCGACGACGCGTTCCTCGAGTTCGGCGTTGAGCCGCCGGATTTCCTCCTCGGATTGTTTGCGTGAAGTGACATCGTGGACAATCACCTGCGCCGCGAATTTTCCTTCGAACATGAATGGCGCCGCGCCGACTTCCACATCCACCGTCGAACCGTCGAGGCGCACGATTTTTTCCTCGATGAACGGCACGCGCTTGTGCTGCTCGAAGAGCGTGTGCAACCGTTTCTTGACCGTGTTTTTGTAATCCGGATGGACGAAATCCATGATGGATTTTCCAAGCAGATCCCGCGGCGATTGCGCGCCGATCAATTTCAATCCCGCCGCGTTGATGAACACAATTTTTCCGTCGCAGTGAACCAGCGTCGCGTCCGGCGAAAGTTGAACAAGACTGCGATAACGCTCCTCGCTGGATTGGAGCGCCTCTTCGGCGCGTTTCTGCTGGATGCGCGATTCGGTCTGGTTCAACGCGCGATGCAGCGCCGGCGGGAGCGTGGCAAGATGATGTTTGAGAACAAAATCCGTCGCGCCGCTTTTCAGGGCCTTGATCGCCATTTCCTCGCCAAGCGAGCCGGTCACGAAAATGAACGGCACTTCGGGCATTTGCGTCTGGACGATGGAAAGCGCGCTGAATCCATCGAACGCCGGCAAACCGTGATCCGACAAAATGACCGTGGGATGAAAATTTCGCAACTCGCGCAGAAAACTTTCCTCGGTATCCACGCGACGAAATGAAAATTTAAAACCTCCGTCCTTCAGAGCGTGCTGCACCAGGTCGGCGTCCCGCGGCTCATCTTCCAGCATTAAAATGCGAATTTTCTTTTTGATAATCTTGACACTTTTTTCGTTATCCAGTTTATCGGGCGCTCTGTTTCGTAAAAATAGGGTGAAATCCCAATCGCTCGCGGGGTGAACCACCAGATCAACTCCAATTTCGAAGGACAATTTTGCTTCTGGTTGGACGTTCGATGTTCGACGTTCAATGTTCGATATTTAACATTTCGATCATTCCATCATTGCATGGCGCGGCAGCGAGAAATAAAACGTCGCGCCCGCGTCTTCCGCGCCTTCCGCCCAGACACGTCCGCCGTGCCGCTGAATAATCCGGCGCACGTTCGCCAGACCAACGCCGGTCCCTTCGAATTCATTTCCGCGCAACCGGCGAAACACATTGAATAATTTTGGCGCGTCGCGCATGTCGAATCCAATGCCGTTGTCGCGGATGAAAATGATGTATTCTTCGTCGTTGGACGCGCCGCCGATCTCAATGCGCGTCTGCTCTCGCATTCGCGAAAATTTCACGGCGTTGGAAATCAGATTTGTCAGCACGAGCCACAACATTACCGGATCGCCTTCCACCTCCGGGAGTTTGCCAACGACCCATTCGACATTCCGGCCCTCGGTTTCCGGCGTGAGATCGTGAATCACTTCGCGCGCGATGTCCGCGATGCTGAGATGCAGCCGATACATTTCCGCGCGGCCGATGCGCGAAAACGTGAACAAATCATCCACAAGCCGCGTCATTTGATGCGCGGATTCCGAAATCGCTTTCGCGTAACTTCTGCTTTTCGGATCGAGCTGATCGTTCGCGTTTTTGAGCAGCATTTCCGAAAAACTTTCGATATGGCGCAGCGGCAATCGCAAATCCGCCGCGATGGTATGCGTGAATTCCTCCATCTCGCGATGCGCGGTTTCCAGTTCCGCGTTCTGCGGCAATTCCTCGGCGCGTGCCGTTTCCCGATGAGACAGATCGCGCAGCACGAAAAGAAATCCGCGCGCGACGTTTCCGTGATTGCGCAACGCGATGATCGCGTTCGCCGCGCGAAACCGCTCCCGGTTTTTTCGCAATCGCCAGCCGGTTCGCTCGACGCGGCCATCGCGTTCGGCTGATTCCAGCAATTGACGCGGCGCGTCGTCGTTCACGGCATCGTCCGGAAAAAAGCGCGCGAAATCCTGGCCAAGAATTTCATTCGGTTCGTGGCCGAGCAATTGTTCCGCGCCGGGATTCCACGTGGCGACGCGCCCCTCGCGATCAATCATGAACGCGGCGTATTCCTTGAACTCGGCGGAAACCAGGCGTAAATGTTCCTCCGCGTTCAGCAGCGCGGATTCGAGATGGCGATGACGCGAGCGCGTCGTGGCATCGCGAAGAGCGCGCTCAATCGCCGGGCCAAGCAAATGCAAGCTGGTTTTCAGAACGTAATCGTCCGCGCCGCTTTTCAACGTTTCCTCGGCGACCTGTTCTCCGGGCGCGCCGGTCACGAAAATGAACGGGACATCCGGACAATGATTTCGCGCTTCGGCGAGCGCCGCGAATCCGTCAAAGCCGGGAACGCCATGATCGGAAAGAATCACATCGGGCGGATGATGTTCCAGTTCGTGCAGAAAGGCGTCCCGGGAATCCACGCGGCGCGGGCGAAAATGCAACCCGGCTTTGCGCAATTCATGATTGATCAGAATCACGTCCGGCGCCGTGTCTTCCACCATCAAAACGCGCAATTCTTTTTTCATTCGGCCAACACAATTCCCGAAAAGAGAATCACAGGAAATACGCCGCGCCAGAATAGGGTGAAATCCTGAAACCGCGTGGAGTTTTCGCCGCAGAAGAAATCCGTCGAAGGAAAAATATCGGAACTTTGGAATCTGGAAAAGCAATCGCGGAAAATTTTTTCCGGCAATTGCGCCGGCCAATTTTTTTATCTTGCAATATTTTGCCGTCTGACTGCCGATTGATTCAGCCGGAATAAATGCCTGAACTGAAAAACGGTTATGACAAAATTCATGCTGCTCGGAATCGCGCTGGTGTTGTTCGGCGGAATTATTTTCGTTCGCGCGGCGAACTCCAAAATGCCGGCAACGGTTTATGATGATCCGATTTCGCAGCGGCTCGAAACCATTCGCGTCAAACATAACGTGCCGGCGATCGCCGTCGCGGTGGTGCTGGACGGCAAAATTGTCGCAACAAATGCCGTCGGTTTTCGGAGAAAGGGCGGCCCGGAGCGAGTTACGGTCGCCGACAAATTTCATCTCGGTTCCATCACAAAATCCATGACGGCGACTTTGGCGGCGCGATTGGTTGAAGAAGGAAAAATTTCGTGGACGAATACCGTGGGCGAAGTTTTTTCGGATTTTAAAAATGAAATTGATCCCGATTATCGCGGCGTCACGCTCGAACAACTTTTAGCGCAACGCGGCGGCGCGCCTGGAAACGCGCCGAAAAATTTGTGGGCCAACGCCTGGAAAGCGACCGGCACGCCTACGGAGCAGCGATTGGAATTTGTGAAAGGACTGCTCACGCTCAAGCCCGAAGCGAAGCCCGGTTCAAAATACATTTATTCCAATCAGGGTTATGCTGTTGCCGGGGCGATGCTGGAAAAGAAAACCGGAATTGCATGGGAAGATCTGATGCGGAAATATTTATTTGAACCATTGCAAATGAACTCGGCCGGATTCGGCGCGCCCGCGACGATTGGAAAAGTGGACCAGCCCTGGGGGCACATCAGTTCGTCAGGTTTGATTCCTGTTCCGCCCGACGATCCGCACGCGGATAATCCCGCGGCGATTGGCCCGGCGGGAACGGTCCATTGCTCCATTGAGGATTTGGCGAAATACGCGGCGTTTCATCTGGCCGGCGATCGCGGTGACGGAAAGTTGCTCAAACCCGAGTCGTTTAAAAAACTGCACACCGCCATTCCCGACAATAACAATTACGCGCTTGGCTGGGTGGTGTTGAAAAGAAAATGGGCGGGCGGGCGCGTGCTCTGGCACAATGGATCCAATACAATGTTTTACGCCGTGGTCTGGATCGCGCCCAATCGGAATTTTGCCGTTGTCGCCGCGAGCAATGCCGGCGGCAGCGACGCGGAAAAAGCTTGCGACGATGCTGCGACGGAAATGATCAGGAAATTTTTACCGGAATAAAGTTTGCAAATCCCGGCCGAACGAAAAATCGGCAAGCCTCATACTCTCACCTGACACCTCTCACCTGAAACCTCGCTCCTGACGCGCTCTCACACCGTCATGATTTCTTTTTCCTTGGTCGCAACCTGCGTGTCAATTTTCGCGGAATAGTCATCTGTGAGCTTTTGCAATTCTTTTTCCGCTTTCTCGACTTCATCTTCCGTCACGCCGCTGTCGTGTCCGTGTTTTTTCAATTGCTCCATCGCGTCGCGGCGGACGTGACGAATCGCCACGCGGCCGTCCTCGGCCATTTTCCTGACGACTTTGACAAATTCCTGGCGGCGTTCCTGGCTGAGTTCCGGAAAAAAAATCCGAATCGTTTTGCCCTGCGTTGCGGGCGAGAGTCCAAGATTGCTTTTCTGAATCGCTTTTTCTATGGCCTGAACGGAACCGGCGTCCCACGGCTGAATGGCCAGCGTGCGCGGCTCGGGTGTCGTGATGCCGGCCAGCTCGCGAATCCGCATCTGCGCGCCATAAACATCCACCATGATATTTTCGACCAGCGCGGCGGAGGCTTTGCCGGTGCGAACACCGGCGAATTCGTTCGTGACGACCTGCACGGTCTTTTCCATTTTTTCCTCCGCCTCCAGTAAAATGTCGTCCAGTGCCATAGTGCGCGAACTCTAGCAAACGCCCTTGAAAGTGTATAGAGGCAAAACTTTTTCAAATCTTTTGCGCGAACTCACAACCGGATTTGGAACCGTTATCTCCATTTTCTGTAAAATTAAAATGGCAAATCAACCACGGATGAACACCGATAAACACAGATGCTGGAAACTTCCGCGCCTTTTCATCCGCGTCAATTCGTGTCCATCCGTGGTTAAAAACAATTTTCGCGAAACCGTTTTTCCGC
>DASSNZ010000147.1:0-3803 GCA_035701135.1 Verrucomicrobiia bacterium | reverse complement strand
ACCGAAAACGCGCAGCCGGGAATTTTTCTCGTAAGCTGGATCGCGTTTCAAATGCTCAGGGATGTCCAAAGTCTAACGTCCAAAGTCCAAAGTCCAGGTATGGCAAATATTTCGGAACTTGAACCAAAAACTTCAGAAATTGGACATTGGACGTTGGACTTCCAGGCCACCGCCGGTTTGTCGCTCGGCGAATTCACCGCGCTTGCCGCCGCCGGCGCAATGAGTTTTGAGGACGGATTGCGCGTTGTGCGGCGTCGCGGCCAATTCATGCAGGAAGCGTGCGACGCGACCCAGGGCGGCATGGCCGCAATCATCGGATTGGACGAAACGCCGACGCGCGAGGTTTGCGCCGAAGCGGGCGTGACGCTTGCCAATCTGAATTGTCCCGGCCAGATCGTGATTTCCGGCGAAGCGACGAAAATCGCCAAAGCCGTTGAGCTTGCAAAAGCGAAAGGCGCGAAACGCGCAATTCCGCTGCCGGTTGCCGGCGCGTATCATTCGCCGCTCATGGCCGGCGCGCAGCCGAAATTGCAGAATCAATTGGCGAATATAAAAATTTCCGCGCCTTTGGTTCCGGTCATTTCGAACGTGACCGCGCAACCGCACGGGAACGCCGGCGAAATCAGCGCGCGGCTCGTCGAGCAGGTCACGTCGTCGGTGCGCTGGGAAGAATCCATGCGTTACCTTCTCGCGCAAGGATTCACGCGTTTCATCGAACTCGGGCCGGGAACGGCGTTGAGCGGATTTATGAAACGCACTGATAAAAACGCGCAAATGCTCAACGTCGCGGACGCCGCGAGTCTGGAGGCAACGGTGAAAGCGATTTCTTTGTAGCCACAGATTTTCGCAGATGAAACACCGATAAATTGTTTCTTTGAATCTGCGTTCAATCTGTGTTTCATCTGTGGCCAAAACTATGAGTCAGCTTGCCAATCAAATCGTCGTCGTCACCGGCGCGGGACGGGGAATCGGCCGCGCGATCGCTTTGAAATTCGCCGCAGAAGGCGCGGATGTCGCCTGCGTTTCGCGCACGGCGGAAAATTCCGAAAAAGTCGCCGCCGAAATTCACGCGCTCGGCCGCAAAGCCTGGGCGCACGCCGTGGATGTTTCGGATTCTTCCGCCGTCAGCGCGACGGCGGAAAAAATTCTCGCCGAATGCGGCAAGGTGGACATTCTCGTGAACAACGCCGGCGTGACGCGCGACGGTTTGCTCATGCGCATGAGCGACGCGGATTGGGACACGGTTCTCGACACAAACCTGACAGGCGCGTTTCTTTTCACAAAAGCGTTTTCGCGCCAGTTTGCAAAACAACGTTCCGGCCGCATCATCAATGTTTCCTCCGTCATCGGCTTGATCGGCAACGCGGGACAATGCAATTACGCGGCCAGCAAATCCGGTCTGATCGGTTTCACGCAATCCGTCGCCCGCGAACTTGCGTCGCGCGGCGTCACCGCCAACGCGCTCGCGCCAGGATTTATTGAAACCGACATGACCTCGGGCCTAAGTCCGGAATTGCGCGCGGAATTGTTGAAAAAAATTCCGCTGAACAGTTTCGGTCAGCCGGAGGACATCGCGAACGCCGCAGCATTTCTCGCTGGACCGGATGCGCGCTACATCACCGGCCAGGTGCTGACGGTGGACGGCGGAATGGTGATGTGAACTGGCGGAATCAATCCGAAATTCCGGCCATCGCGCGCCCGGCGATCCAGCCGGTTGTCCATGCGGCCTGAAAATTGAATCCGCCGGTGACGCCGTCAATGTCCAGAACTTCGCCCGCGAAAAAAAGTCCGGGGCAAATGCGGCTTTCCATTGTTTTGAAATTCACTTCGCCGAGACGCACGCCGCCGCATGTGACAAATTCGTCTTTGTTCAAACTTTTGCCGGTGACTTGAAATTCCGAGCGCAGCAATTGCTGAATCAAACGGTGTTGCGCCGGTCGCGAGAGCGCGGCCCATCGCGTTTCGCGAGAAATGCCTGACGCCAAAACCAGCCGCGCCCACAGGCGCGCGGGAAGCGGCGCCAACGGAAAATTCACGATGAGCTTTGCCGGCTGCGAATCGCGGCGCGATTGAAATTCCCGCGCGAGTTGCGCGTCGTTGAATTCCGGCAGCCAATTAATGCGCAGCGGAAAACGATAATTTTTTTCGTGCAACACGCGCGCGCCCCAGGCCGACAATCGCAAAATCGCCGGACCGCTCAAGCCCCAATGCGTCGCCAGCAACGCGCCGCGTTCGCAAAGCTTCGCGCCGGGAATCGAGGCTTCAACGTTTTCCACGGAAACGCCCGCGAGTTCACGCAGCCACGCCGTTTCAATGTGAAATGTGAACAGAGACGGAACAGGCGATTCGAGCGTGTGTCCAAGCGAAACGGCCAGTTGGCCGAGCGCCGCCGTGCGGCATCCGCCGGTGGCGAGCAATAACTTGTCGCACGCGAGCGATTCGCCGTTGGACAAAGAAAGTTTAAATTTTCCGTCCGCGAATTTTTCCGCGCGTTCGACGCCGCAATTGTTAATCAGTTTCACGCCCGAAGCGCGCGCTCTGCCAAGCAAACAATCAATTACGGTTTGCGAGGAATCCGTCGTGGGAAACATGCGTCCATCGGATTCCGTTTTGAGCGCGACACCGCGTTCGGCGAACCAGGCGACGGTGTTGCGCGCCTGAAATTTTTTCAGCGAAGAAATCAAAGCGCGTTCACCGCGCGGATAGCGGGTCGCGAATTCGCGTTCGTTGAAGCACGCGTGCGTGACGTTGCAACGTCCGCCGCCGGAAATTTTTACCTTGGAAAGAAATTGCGAAGTTTTTTCGAGGACAATGATTTCTCGCGCGCCGCCCGATTCCGCGCAAGCCAGCGCCGCGAAAAATCCAGCCGCGCCGCCGCCAACGATCACGATTCGTTCGGAATTCATTTTACTTTAACCACAGATGGAAACGGGTAAAACACGGATGGAAATTGCCTTTCGATGTTCAAGTCGGATTATTCAACGGTTGGCTGTTTTTGAATTCCCAAGAATGGATCTGGTTCGAACTGTTTCTGTCGGCAGGATGCCGGCAGCACTTTTCAAATCCGTTCCATGCGCCGCCAGGAACGATCGCGTTTTTTGATTTCGCCGGACAGCAACGCTTCCGCCGACCAGCCATTGCTCTGGGCGAATTCCGCGAGCGCGAACAATTCCTTTGCGACTTCGGCTTTGCTTTTTTTGCGAATGGATTTTGGCTTTTCCGCGTCGGGCAATTTCGCTTTGCGCGCTTTTTTCACGAGTTTTTCCGCGCGCAAAAGCGCGGGCAGATGTTTTGGAATTCCGTCGAGCGCGGAAGGGCGCGCGTGTTTGGTGCCGTGTTTTTCGGCGCGCTTGATTTTTTCCCAGTTCGCCCAGACTTCATCCACGTTTTTGACTTTCGTTTTTCCAAAAACGTGCGGATGACGCCGGATCAATTTTTCCGTGATGCGGCGCGCTATGTCATCAAAATCAAAAGTGCCGCGCTCTTTTGCGAGCTGGCAATGGAAAACCACCTGCAATAGCAGATCGCCCAATTCTTCTTCCATTTCGTGGTCGTCGTGGGCTTCGATGGCGTCGAGCAATTCATAAACCTCCTCGACCGCGTGCCAGCGGAGCGACATGTGGTTTTGTTCGCGGTCCCACGGACAGCCGCCGGGCGAACGCAGTTTCGCCATGACGCCTAACAGATTATTAATTGCCGGTTTTCGTTTCATTGGATTCAACGCAAAGGCGCAAAGAAGCAAAGTTGAAATAGAGGCACGGACTTCTTCGCGTTAATATTTTTTCACAAAATAACCAGATTAT
>DASSNZ010000146.1:0-12119 GCA_035701135.1 Verrucomicrobiia bacterium | reverse complement strand
TTTTAGTGGCGCAAACATCCAACAAGCCGTCGTCTTCGGCAAAACCCAAACTTCTGGTCGTGGAACTCTGGGGCGTTGGCGATTTGATAATGGCGGCGCCGTTCCTGCGCGAGGCCAGTGAAAAATTTTCCGTCACGTTGCTGGCCAAACCGTTTGCGGAAGAACTCAAATCGCGATTCTGGCCGGAAGTGGAGGTGATTCCATTTACCGCGCCCTGGACGGTCTTCAAGCACAAATACCGGCTGCATCATTGGAACTGGAGCGAAATTTTTCATTTGATTGGAACGCTGCGGTCGCGGCGATTCGATGTCGGGTTGTCGGCGCGATGGGACCCGCGCGATCATTTGTTGCTGAAAGCGTTTGGAGTAAAACGGCGTTTTGGATTCGCGCGGGCCGGAAGTCGCCTGGCGCTGAATCATCCGGTCGAACGTCCGCCGTTCGGGACGCATCGTTACGAACACTGGCGGGCGCTCGGAAGCGCATTGAATTTGGATGTTCCCAAACGGGCTTCCATTCCGCTGCCGCAAGCGCGGCAAGGTTTCATTCTGGTGCATTCCGGTGCGGCGCAGCCGGTGCGCGTGTGGCCGCTGGAACGTTTTCGCAATCTGGTTCTGCATTTGCGCGCGAAAGGTTTCGACGTGCGAATCGCGTGTGATGAAAGCCAGCGGGCGTGGTGGCTGACGACGGGCGAGCATGATGTGGCCACGCCGCGCACAATTACCGAACTGGCGCATCTCACGGCGGAGGCCGCGTTGTTCATCGGAAACGATTCCGGTCCGGGCCATCTCGCGGCATTTTCCGGCGTTCCGACATTTACCATTTTTGGACCCCAACTTCCGGAATTGTTCGCGCCGCTGCATCCGGCGTCCGAGTGGATCGAGGGCAAACCCTGTGTTTATCGGCCATGTTCGGATTACTGTCATTTTTCAGTTCCGCATTGCATGTGGAATTTGAGCGAAGATGAAGTGTTTGGTCGCGTGGATGAATTTCTGAAACGCCATGTGAAATTTTTCGAAGATTTATCTTCCGTAAAATCTTCGTTTAACGCGGATTCAGTCGAAACCGTTCGCAATGAATTTCCGGTTCCGGCAAAACCGCGGCGAATTTTGCTGGTGAACAACAGCGCGGATATTTACGGCGCGAGCCGGATGTTGCTGCGTTTTGTGAAAACCCTGGATCGCCGGCGGTTTGATCCGGTGATTGTTTTGCCGGAGAAAGGTTTGTTGAAGGATTGTCTGGAAGCCGCCGGCGTTGAGGTCATTCTGCATCCGCGTTTGAGCATCATTACCCGATCCATTTTTCACTCGTGGCGAATTGGCTTTTTGTTGTGGAATTATTCCGCTTCGGTTTGGTTTTTGTGGCGGCTTATCCGGCGCCGGCGAATTGAACTGGTGCAAAGCAACACCGGAGTGATTCTTTCACCGGCGATGGCGGCGCGACTGGCCGGCGTTCCGCACGTGTGGCACATCCGCGACTGGTTTCAGGAATTTCGAAGTTTCTGGCCCGCGTTCGCCGCCTACATCCGGAAATTCTCGCGAAAAATTGTGGCAGTGTCCAACGCGGTCGCCAATCAGTTTGAGCCGCGCGGCCACGCGACTGTGATTCACGACGGATTTTCAATCGAAGAATTTTGTATTCCGCGACAAGAATTGCGCGATGATTTTCGCCTGCGTTACGGACTGGGCAAAGATTTTGTCGTTGGCTGCGTTGGCCGCATCAAATGGGTGCGGAAAGGACAGGAAATTTTAGTTCAAGCCACCGCTTTGCTGAAGAAACGAGGTGTGAAAATCAAAGCCCTGATTGTCGGCGCGCCGTTCCCGGGAAACGAAGATCATCTTGCGCAGCTTCAACAATTGGTTCGCGATTTGGAAATTGAAGATCAGGTCGTGTTCACGGATGAAATTCCCGATGCGCGCCCGGCATACGCGGCGATGGATTTGATGGCGTTGACTTCGGCGCAACCGGAACCGTTCGGCGGCGTGGTGATGGAAGCCATGGCAATGGGCGTTCCCGTGATCGCGACAAATATCGGCGGATCGCTGGATCAGGTGGTGGAAGGCAAAACCGGACTGCTGATTCCGCCCGGCAATCCCGAGGCGCTGGCGGAGGCGATTGAAAAATTGATGCGCGATTCCGAATTGCGCAAACAAATGGGAATCGCCGCGGTCGCTCGAATTGAAACGCAATTCACGCTCGCGGAAATGACGGTGAAAATGGAACAGCTTTTTGAGAAGGTCATTTCGGATAAAAATTTGCGAAACAGGACAAACGGGAAAACAGCCGATGTGGAGCGTTCCATTTCCGGCATTCGCGATTCGAAACCTCCTCAACCAACCGATGTTCGCGCGAAGTAAAAATTATTTCGGAGCCTCCGCGGGATTTTCTTTCGGGCGCAGTTTTGTCTTCTCTTTGTCGTAATCGTAAAAAGGCTCGCGGAAAAGGTAGAGCAGTTTGTGCGCGAGTCCGGCGAGCGGCGAGCGGTATCCGAGCCACGCTAGAAACGCGCTGTTAAAGCACGCCAGGCCGGGCAAATCCGTCCATTTGCGCCGCATATAAAATTGCACTTTTTGAAATTGCCCCCAATCGGAACGCAAGGCGATTTTCGAAAATTCAGTCCACCAGCCGCGTTTGCGGAAGTAACTGAAATAATGAATTTTCGATTCGTCCAGTTTCATCAACCGACAGCAAATCCGGTCTGCGGCGACCAGATCGTTGGCGACCAACAGCCAGTTCAACTCGACCGGATCGCCCAGCATCGGGCCGCTGCGATTCAGCCCGTAGCGTCCGTCAATAATGGAATGCGCGCGCGGCAGGCGGGAGTTGATTTCGTAAATCACTTCGGCAAAAAACGGATGAAGTTTCAATCGTTCGGCCGGTTCCTGGATGCAGCCCCACTGGTTTTTGATGGACATTGAAACTCCGGTGTTCAGATGCACTTTGGGCACGGGCAACGTGATAAACGCGCCAATTTCGCGCAGCAATAATTTCGGAACGGGCACGCGCAAACGACGCAATCCGACGCGGATTTCCAGCCATTCGGGTTCGGTGAAACTCAGGTTGACAATGCGCGAGCCGGTTTCGCGGGCAAGTTGATCAATGCCCATTCCGCGAAACACATCGTCCATGGAAAAACGATTGTAACCGCCGCTGTCCGCTTCGCCGATGATTACGGAGTAACCTCTTTCCGTCAGAGCGAGCACGGTTGCTTTCAGGCAATCGTATGACGTCATCACGCCGGGCCGGTAAACTGGAAAGGTCAGATTTGGCTTGAGGAAAACGGAAGCGCCGGCCGGAACGGTTTTGAAAAAGCCGACTTCTTCAAGGCCGGTTTCAATAGATTTTTGATAACCGGCGCTTAAATCCTGGAGCGATATGGTTGGATTGGTTGACACAAATCTATTCGTTACAACGCCATTCTCGCGGTCAAACGTAGCAAGACCCGATTTAATTTCAAAGCCGATTCCACCAGACCGCCGTGGGTTTTGGAACGTCGAATCGAACGCGTTCTTGCGGACTCTTCAAAGTATAAATGGCGTAGCTCGTCGGCTTAAGAAAAAAATGCCCGCGCAAAAACCGCCGCGCCCGATGTTGACCGATCCATAATGGCCGGAGCAATCGCGACGCGAACGGAATCATCGCGTTCGTTTCCGCTTTTTCGCGGAGCGCGTTTGGTTTCAGATTCATGTTTTCTCCCGTGTCCGCGAAAACGGACGTGAATTGGTCCGTGGCTGCCATTGGAATTTTCCGGCGCATCAACTCGCGCACCCAATGGAAATCGCCCAGGTCGCGCCATTTCGTGTCGAAGAAAATTCCGCGTTCGTGAATCACGCTTCTCCGGAGGAAAACGGAACTCGTGAGAACTGGAAACCGATGCCAGAGGGTTTGCGAATGCGGCACCATGGAATGCCGGTGGCACATGTAATTTCCCGAAGCGTCCACCACGATGGTCCCGGCGAGAGCGACATCCACTCGCGGATGCATTTCAAAAAATTCCCAAACGGTTTTCAGGCCGCCCGACAGGTATTGTTCGTCGCAATTCAGATACGCCAGAATTTCACCCTGCGCGCGGCGATAACCGCGATTGACCGCATCATACATTCCGTTGTCTTTTTCGATGAATGCTTTGACGCGTTTGTCGTTCGGAAGCCAATCCAATGTGCCATCGTCTGAGCCTGCGTCCTGCACAATATGTTCGAGCGAGACGCCTTCCTGATCGGCAACCGAAGCGATGCAGAGTTTCAGCCAGTTGGAATTTCGGAAACTCGGAGTGATGATGGAGAATTGCACGGAGTGATTGGAGATTCGATTTTAACCTGGCGGAAAATATCGAAAGATTTTTCGTGAATCGGCAAATGCAAGGGCTTGCGATTTCACTTCAAACAACATTTTTGCCGGGACAAATTAGAAGCCACGCCCAGCCGACAATAAATGCGATTCCGCCGATCGGCGTGATCGCGCCGAGCCATCTTACGTTGGTAAGCGCGAGAACATAAAGCGATCCGGAAAAAATAATGATGCCAATGAGAAATGAAATCCAGGGCCCGCGGTTCATCGCGCGCGTCGCGAGAATAAAAAGCATGACGGCATGAATGAAGTGGTAGAAAACCGCTTTTTCCCAGATCGCGGTCGTTCCGTTGTTCGTGAGAATTCCTTTCAGCGAATGCGCGCCGAAAGCGCCCAGCGCCACGGCGAGCAAACCCATCAGCGACGCGATTCGAAGAGTCCAGACGTTTGTCATGATTGAAATGGGCGCGCGGTTTTTCGACCGGCGAAAAATTCATCCGCCGGAATCCGCCAAATTAAAACAAACCCGCGAAATACTTTTCAAGATTCCGGGCGCGTTTCGCTCACAAAATTTCGATGCCGTACGCCTTGATTTTATTGTAGAGCGTCTGCCGTCCGATGCCGAGGCGTTTGGCGGTTTCCAATTTATTTCCGCCGGTGTCCTTGAGCATTTGGATAATCGCGTTGCGTTCAACGCCTTCCAGCAGCGTAAAATTCGTGTCGCTGCTTTGGTCCGGTTCCGCGCGGACATTCGTAATCGAGAGATCCGTGGAATCAATTTCGTTGTTTTCGCACAAAAGCACTGCGCGCTGAATTTCATTCTGCAACTGGCGCACATTGCCCGGCCAGTCAAATGACGTGAGCCGTTCCATCGCCGCGGGCGTGAAGCCGCGAATGGGCCGGTTGGCCTGCGCGACAAAGCGCTTCAGAAAAGCGTTCGCCAGCGGCATGATGTCGTCGTGGCGTTCGCGTAATGGCGGAAGATAAACGGAAATCGCGCTGATGCGGTAAAATAAATCCTCGCGCAATTTGCCGTCTTTAATCGCTTCGTCGGTCCGGCGATTGGTCGCGGCGACGATGCGGCAATTGGTTTTATAGCTTACTTTCCCGCCGACAGGCCGGACTTCCTGGTCCTGCAAAACGCGGAGCAGTTTGCTTTGCGTGTCAATCGGCATTTCGGAAAGTTCGTCGAGAAAAAGCGTGCCGCCTTCGGCCTGGCGAAACAATCCATCGCGGTCGGAATGCGCGCCGGTGAACGCGCCTTTCACGGAGCCGAACAATTCGCTTTCAATCAATTCGCGGGGCAGCGCGGCGCAATTGATTTTTATAATGCGCGATTTGCTGCGCGGACTCATGGCGTGAATCAAATCCGCGATGACTTCTTTTCCGGTGCCGCTTTCGCCGGTGATCAGAATGGAAACGTCGCTGGGCGCGACGCGTTCCACTGTGCGGACGACGGCTTGCATTGCGGAACTTTGAAAGATCGGGGATGAACCGCCGCTCATTGTCGAGAGCGCGCGGCGCAACGAACTGTTCTCCTCGTTCTGCTGCTTGCGTTCCAGCGCGCGTTCAACCGTGACCAGCAGCGCCTGCGTGTCGAACGGTTTGTTGATAAAATGAAACGCGCCGCGTTTCGTGGCTTCAATCGCGGCTTCGATGCTGGCATTGCCGGTGAGCACGATCACTTCGGTGTCCGGCCATTGTTTCTTGATTTCCGGCAACAGATCGAGCCCGTCGGCGTCCGGCAATTTGATGTCGAGCAGCACGACATCCGGCTGCGGTTCGGCAAACGCCTCTCTGAGCGCCGCGCCGCTGTCGGCTTGCGAAACTTCAAATTCGTCGCGCAACACAGTGGCGAGCAGTTCCCGAACATCTTCAGCGTCATCTACGAGCAGAATTTTGCCCTTCATAAATTATTTTTCCGAATGCTGCATACAGGCCAGCGTGAACGCGCGAAACACGGCGCGGTGTTCGGGATGACGCCTTGCCAGGCGTTCGGGGTGAAATTGCACGGCCAGCAAAAATGGAAGCATCCGCTCCGCTTCAGGCTTCAATTCCATGCCCTCGACAATCCCGTCCCGGCTTTTCGCGACCACCCGCAACGGATCAGCGACCCGATCCACCGCCTGGTGATGCGTGCTGTTCACGCCAAGGTTTTTCTTGCCGGTTATCTTGGCCAGTAATGAATCCGGTGTCAATCGCGCTTCATGAACGACGTCGCTTCGTTTGTCCATTCTCCCGTGATTCAGCGCGTTGGGCATTTGCCTCGGAATGTCCACAATCATCGTTCCACCCAGTGCGACGTTTAGAAGCTGGTGCCCGCGGCAGATCGCCAGCAACGGTTTGCGCTGGCGGAAAATTTCATCAATCAAAATCAATTCGCGAAAATCCCGTTCGCCGTCGTCGGGACTGCATTTTACCGTGCTTCGCAATTCCCTTGGAACTTTGCTTCTGTAAAGATGCGGCTCAATATCGTCGCCGCCCGTCAGCAGAACGCCGTCGCAGCGCCGCACGCATTCTGCCATCAACTCGCGCGAAGTTCCGGGAGGCAGGGTCAGCGGAATCCCGCCGGAATCGGCGACGGCGCGAGGATACGCTTCGGAGAGGCTGATGGAACGGTCGGCGAATTCGGCGCCTTCTTTTTGAACGCTGGCCGAAATCAGAATCAATGGCGCTCTGTGCATTTAATGACGCGAAGCGTAATAAACCGAAACTCGCAAGTCAGCAGAATTTCGATTGAGGAAAAATTAACGCATGAACGCAAAGGAGCGAAAACGCAATCTTTTTGAACTGAAGCATCGCCAGCTTTTATGACGGGAAATCGCCGGCTATTCCCATTTCCTTGCGCCTCCGCTTCTTTGCGCCTTTGCGTTAAATTTTTTAACGTTTCAACTTTTTGGACGTGAAATTCAAACTCCAATTTGAGTTTGAATGACATCGCAGATTTTTGCGCTCCATTTTTCCAGCGCGGCTTTATCTTTGCCTTCGAGCAGCAATCGCGCTTTCGGTTCGGTTCCCGAATAACGCAACAGCAAACGTCCGCCTTGCGCCTGCAATTCGGTTTCCGCTTCGCTCACCAGTTTCATAATTCCATCGAGTTGCTCGAACGGTTTTTTTTCTTTGACGCGAACATTGGTGACCAACTGCGGAAATCGCGTCCAGCATTTCGCCAATGCCGAAAGCGGTTTGTCGCGAGATTTCATAATCCGCAAGATTTGCAACGCGGCGACGAGTCCGTCGCCGGTGGAACTGTAATCGCGGAAAATCATGTGTCCGCTTTGCTCGCCGCCGAGGTTGAAACCGTTGCGCAGCATTTCATCAATCACATTTTTATCGCCAACGGAAGTGCGAATAATATTTCCGCCCGCCACGCGAATTGCGGCGTCAAGACCGGCATTGCTCATCACGGTGGTCACGATGGTTTTTTCGCCGAGCGTTCCGTTCGCCAGCATGTCCAAACCCGCGATTGCCATAATGTCGTCGCCGTCAATCAACGTGCCGGTTTCGTCGCACAGCAAAACGCGATCGGCATCGCCGTCGTGCGCGATTCCGATGCAGGCCTGATGTTCGCGGACTTTTTCGCACATTTGCGCGGGATGCATCGAGCCGCAATCCTTGTTGATGTTCATGCCGTCGGGGTGATTGCCATAAACAATCACTTCCGCGCCGAGTTCGCGCAGCACGCACGGCGTGGATTTGTAAGCCGCGCCGTGCGCGCAATCCACGACGATGCGCAATCCTTCAAGCGTCATGCCGCGCGGAAAAGACGCTTTGGCAAATTCGATGTAGCGTCCGAGCGCGTCGTCAATGCGCCCGGCCTTTCCAATGGCTTCCGCAGTCGGGCGGATGTTTTCGATGTCGCCGCTGAAAACCAGATTTTCGATTTGGGCTTCGACCCGGTCGTCCAGTTTGTAACCGTCCGGACGGAAAAATTTAATTCCATTATCCGCGTAAGGATTGTGCGAAGCGGTGATCACGATGCCGGCGTCCGCTCGAAGACTGCGCGTGACGTAGGCGACGCCCGGCGTTGGCAGCGGCCCGATGAACAATACATCCACGCCCATCGAAAGAATTCCGGACGAAATAGCGTTTTCAAGCATGTAACCGGAAAGACGCGTGTCTTTGCCGATGACGATTTTGTGACGGCCGCGTCCGCGCGCCTGAGTTTCAAGCGTTTTGAAAACGTGACCGGCGGCGCGGCCGAGTTTCAGCGCAGTTTCGGCCGTGACCGGTTCAATGTTTGCCGTGCCGCGGACGCCGTCGGTTCCGAAGATTTTTTTGGATGAGTTCATGGTTGATTTTTTTTCGAATCGGGATTTGGCGGAACAATCACCTCCACCTCGCTGGGAATCGTGCGGACTTCCACCACTCCGGTTGGCAGCGTAATGTCAATGCGTTGATGCAAATCGCGCGCGGATTCAATTCCCGTCAGGTCCACCTGCGCGCGAATGTCTTTTATTTTGAGATCGTCCAGCAATTTCGATTCGCCGCGGACGGTGACCTGCACCGTGCCTGGATCCACTTTGACGTTGCGCACGTCCGATGCCGGTAGCATGACCAGGACGGGAACGTTGAAGAATGTTTTTTCGGGCAGATCTCTGGTCAAAATCGCTATCGGCGAAACGTCTTTGCTGATCGAAAACCCGATGGTCAGCCAGATCAAAACCGCCAGGCCGAGCGAAAATAATTTCAGCCAGAAATCCACGAAAATCAGTTTGCGCAGAAAGGAAATCATTTTTCGGCGGGCGAAGTCGCGGCTCCCGGCGCGCCTGTGGATTCATCTTTTGCGATCACCACCGGGCCGGGACGAATCCGGTCTTTCGTCCAGGAACGAATCCAGGTGATCCAGTTGCGAGATCGGTCGGGCGGAACCAGCACGGATGTGAGAAACGCGCGCAATTCCTCCAGCGTGACGCCGCGTTCGAACTGGTTTTTGTAGGCGTAGGAAATCGCGCCGGATTCCTCGGAAACGACCACGACCAACGCATCCGTTTCCTCGCTCAATCCAATCGCGGCGCGATGCCGCGTGCCGAGCGATTTATTTAAATCCTGCCGTTGCGTCAGCGGAAAAATACACGCGGCGTACGCGATGCGGTCTCCTTTGATAATCACCCCGCCATCGTGAATCGCGTTATTGGGAAAGAAAATCGTTTCCAGCATTTCAGGCGTCGCCTCGCAATCCACCACGATGCCGGATTCCACCGCTTCCTGGAGATGAATGGATTGTTCGATGGCAATCAGCGCGCCGATCCGCACATCGGCCAGGCGTTCGACGGTTTGAATGATGACTTCGATATTTTCGCGTTGTTCATGCGCCGTTGTGAACAGCGGTAGATTTCCAAGTTGCGCGAGCATCCGGCGCAATTCCGGTTGAAAAATCACAACCAGCGACACGCTGAAAAACGCCGAAAATGCGCCGAGCAACCATTGCAGAACGCGCAATTTCAACAGATAGGTCACCAGACTGAACGTGAGCAGAACGACCAGAAAACCCGTGACAATCGGCGCTCCGCGCGTGCCGCGAATAAAGCGAAACGCGTAGAAGATCCCGACCGTGAGGATCAGAATCTGCAACACGGGCCGCCATGCTTCATGGATGATTTTCCAGGTCATTTTCTATGCGCCAGAATCGCTTCGGTCATGCGGACCGCCTGCTTCGTTTCCGCAACATCGTGCGTTCGGATGATTTGCGCGCCCGCTTCCACCGCCAGGCACGCGCACGCCAGCGATGCCGGCAAACGCCCGGAGATTTCCGCTCCGAGCAATTTTGCGATGAAGTGTTTGCGCGAAACGCCGAGCAATAACGGGCGTTGCAGCTTCGCAAAATCCTTCAGCGCGCCGAGCAACTGGAGATTATGCTCCAGCGTTTTGCCAAAGCCGATTCCGACATCCAATATAATTTGATCCGCGCCCAATCCGCAATCGCTCAATCGCTTTAAACGCGCGGAAAAAAATTCGCCGACCTCGCGGACCACATCGGAATACGTCGGGCAATTCTGCATTGTTTGCGGCGTGCCTTGCATGTGCATGAGAACATAACCCGCTCCGGCATCCGCCACGACGCGCCTCATTTCGTCGTTTTCACGATTGGCCGCCACGTCGTTTACCAGGCTCGCGCCGGCGTTCAACGCCGCGCGCGCCACGTCCGGTTTCATCGTATCAACCGAGATCGGCACGTTCACTTCGGCGGCGAGTTGTTCGATAACGGGAATCACCCGGCGCAATTCCTCCGCGGTGTCAACGGGAGTTGCGTGCGGACGAGTGGATTCACCGCCGATGTCGAGAATGTCCGCGCCGTTTTCAACCAGCGCAATCGCGTGCGCAATGGCAGCGTCCGTATCGAAAAATTTTCCGCCGTCCGAAAACGAATCCGGCGTGACGTTCACGATTCCCATGATCAGGGCAGGCCGGGGGAACGTGAATTCAAATTGTCGCGCGCGAAGCATCATGAAGTTGAAAAAGCGAAATTCAAATTCGCATTGGAAAATTTCAGCGGAAAATCAATTCGGCAATCCGCCTTTCGATATTCGATTTTGAATCTGAGTTTGGAAATTAAGTTTCTCCTGTGGTTTTTGGCCCCTGAATCAATTCGATCTCATAACCTTCCGGCGCGTCAATGAACGCGAACACGCTTCCGCTCGAACTCGTTGTCGGCCCGTCGGAATATTTCAACCCAAATTTTTCCAGGTGTTTCCCGAATGCTTCCAGGCTTTCGACTTCGAACGCGAGATGCGTCAAATCCGCCTGCACTTGAACCGGGCCGCTGCCGGGAAAATACGTGATCTCGATCAGTTCCTCGCTTTCCGGCGCTTTGAGGAAAACCAATTCCGAACCGCGCGGCGATTTGTGACGCCGGATTTCCTCGAGTCCGAGAATTTCCTTGTAAAATTTAACCGTGCGTTCGAGGTCGTTGACGCGATAGCGCGTGTGCAGAAGTTTGGTTGCAATGCTCATGCGCTCACGATAACGCGGACGCCGCGCAAGGCAATCGTGTAATAAATCGGATTTTCGCCGCCAACGTGCGGACGCAACGAATCGGGGCACCTTTGCATTCTTGCATTCAATTTTCCGCATAACCACGATTCGGTTTGCTATCTGTCAGCCGTCGCGAAGCGAATCATCGAAAATTTTTTGCCAACCCTTGTTCTCAGGGCTAAAGTCACTTCATGCAAAGCTGGTTCTCAGAATGGGTTTGTTTTCAATTTATTCGGCGCGACAAAATTTCGGCGCTTGGATTTTCCGCCGCATTTCACAGCGCGGGAAATTTTGAATTCCGCGCGTAAAATGAAAACTTTCGGGCGCATTTTTCATCCGTAATTTCCAAATATAAACCGGACCGCTCATCAATTCATTCATCGTGAACCCTGCCGATTCCGCTAAATTTGTGCGTGATTCCATGCCGTCCGGCGGTTTATTTGCCGGACACGAATGGCGCGTTTCGCCGATTCCACTTTCGCTCGGGCCGAAGCTCGCCAAGGAATTGGAATCGCTCGGGCGCGTCATTTTGCAATTCTATCGCGCCGTCAATCTGCTTTATCGGAAAAGCATCGAAGGCAAACAACCCGAATGGATCGCGCGCTGGCTGGATCTTGGAAAACCATCGGAACTGATCGAACTCCAGCGTTCGCCCGTTTTCAAAAACGATGTGCCGCGCGTCATTCGTCCCGATCTGCTCATAACGGAAAATGGCGTCAGCATCACGGAACTCGATTCGATTCCAGGCGGCATTGGTCTGACAGCGTGGCTGAATCAAACCTATTCCAGACCCGAAGTTCAGAATTCGACTTCGAATCTGCTCGGCGGCGCGGACGGAATGTTGCGCGGTTTTGAAAGCA
>DASSNZ010000145.1:0-3349 GCA_035701135.1 Verrucomicrobiia bacterium | reverse complement strand
TCATGTTTTCTTTTTTTCCGAATCCCAGATGAGTCGGGGATCAAATGTGATCGTCGCCGAAATCGTGAGCACGACAACGCCGGCAAAGGAAAAAACGCCCGCGCCCGGATGCACCGTGGCGACTTTGCCCAGTTCCGCGATGGCGACCAGAATCGCGAGCATCGTCACTTCGAGCATGTTCCACGGGTCCACGACCTTGATGATTTTATACGTCCATGTGCGAAATTTTTGCCAGCGCGGCCAATCCATGGTCAGTGAAAGCATGAGCAGCCCGATGATCTTCAACGCCGGCGTGAGAATGCTCGTCGTGAAAACCAGCGCGCCGACGCCATAGCTGCCTTGTTGAAACAAACCTTGAATGCCATCGAAAATCGTCGTCTTTTCCTCCATGCCCCAATAATAGGTTTGAACAATCGGGAAAAAATTCGCGGGAAAATAAAGAATCAACGCTCCGAGCGCCAGGGAGAGAGTTCGCGTCCGGCTGTCGGGTTTGCGGCGATGGATTTGAAAACCGCATCGCGCGCATTTGACCACCGCGCCTTTTGGCGGCGGCTCCGAACGCTGGAGCAATCCGCAAGTGGCGCATGAAACAATTTCCTCCATTTTTAATGTCCCCAAACTGATTGAGATTGCGAATCTTAACTTCGCTTCCCGGCTTAAGCTCGCGCGAACTTCACATTTGCGCGATGGGGTGTATTGCTGTAAGCAAGTTTAGAAACCATGGGAATTTTGATCGTAATTGTTTTTCTGGCTTTAAGTATCTGGACACTGACCGCAGTTGTTCGGCGATTGCTGCGTCACGGCAAGGCTCGCTCCTGATTGGCATTTGTTGTTTTATCCGGCCTGGGTCTGGTTGTTGGATTCAGGTGTGCGTTTTATTGTGAGTATCGCGTTGGAACACATTATCGGATCGCGGGCTTTCCGATCTCGATTGCCTTGTTCCACTTTGAGGACGGAAAACCGGTGGACTTTCCAGTGCCAATATTTCAGGCCTGGCTTACATGTTTTGCAGATATGATTATTCTAACCGCAACCGCTACGTTACCGCTCTGGCTCGTTTATTTTTGGCTGGAGATCCGTCGCAGGGAATCTGCGTAATACGTTTGGGCATCTCACCCCAACGACTTTTGCGGTTTCTCATTCTAGTTTTCTGGCAGAAAGAAACAAGACGACCAGTCATGGAGACGGTCGTAAAACGGAGGTAACCTATGTTAAGATGGGCAGTCATCTTCTTCATCATTGCGATCATCGCCGCATTCTTCGGCTTTACGGGAGTCGCAGGCGCGGCGGTTGGAATAGCCAAGATCCTGTTCTTCCTGTTTATCGCAATCTTTGTGATCCTTCTTCTCCTGGGAATTTTTGCCGGGAGAAAATTATAGGCGAACTATCGCAAACGCCGCCGGCTTTCTCATCGAAGAATGATTCTTGGACGGAGCCGGCGGCGTTGTTTAATATGAAGCAGCGCGCTCATCGCGCGCATTTCACAAAACGAACTTTCGGGAAGTAAAACCCGACATTTTTCGACTACTTCCCGGGCCAGCCAAACAAGCGTTTCGCTTTGATGACTTCAACAATCGGCGGCGGCACCTGCTTTTCCCATGCAGGATCGCCGTTCTGGATTTGCTTGAGCACTTCGGCGGAATACACCGAAAGAAAATCCGGGTTGTAGTTGCGGATATTTTCGACGAAATGATTTTCGATGAGGTAAAGGTAAAGATGATGAAGGTGCGGCGCGACATCCATATTTTCCACAGTGGTCAATTTTCCATCGCGATCCAGCGACGGATACGCATATAGCTTCACGCCTTTCTTGAATAATTGCGCGAGCGATTCCATCAGGCCGCCTTCCAGCGTGGTATAGAATTTTTCGTCCAGCACGTCGCGCAACCTTACAATGCCCAGCGGCAATCCTATCGGCTTTTGCGTGTAGCGCGAAAGGTAGGTGACGAGACGATGGTATCGCAGAAAATTCGAGAGCAAAACCGGTTTGCCTAACGTGCTCAGCATGTCCACGCGATCCAGAAAATCGCGATGATCAATCGTGTCGCCGACCTGCAACTGGCGCAAAGTCATTTCCAGCATCACGATAGGTGTTTCGCCTTCGAGCGCCGGTTCCTGCTCGAATTGTTCCTGCGCGCGTTCCATCATGTCGAGCATGGGATTGGTGATCGGGCGAAAGCTGCCGCGCTGGACAAGCACCGGTTTTTTATAAAGCATTTCGCCCCACTGAACCGCCTCGCCCTCGGCGGTGAACATCGCCGCCTCGGTATGTCCCTGCTTGACGAGCTGCAAAGCCATCAGGCGATTGTCCACACCGGCAAACGCGAGTCCCGCGAAACGAATCATATCCACCTCGACGCGTTCCCACGTGAGATTGTCCAGAAGCGAACGGATGATCGCCTCGGGATTTTCATGCGAATAAAACGTCGCGTGAATCAGGTTTACGCCGATGGTGCCGAGCGTTTCCTGCTGCCGATCCGGTTCCTTGTCGAGCATTCGAACGTGAATGAAAATTTCCGATGGCGGACTGTGCGGCTCGGTTTGGAAACGAATGCCCATCCAGCCGTTTCCCTCCTGATGACGCGTGTAACTCGTCGTCGCGACCGTGTCGGCAAAAACGAAAAACGCGGTTTTGTCGCCGCGCGTTTTGGCCAACCGTTGCAGAAGCAGATCGTATTCGTAATCCAGCATCGAGCGCAGGCGTTGTCGGCTGACGTAGCGGTCCGCGTGTCCGTAAATCGCGTCACTCACCGCCATGTCGTAAGCAGAAATGGTTTTCGCCACGGTGCCGGACGCGCCGCCCGCGCGGAAAAACCAGCGGGCAACCTCCTGGCCGGCGCCGATTTCGGCGAAAGTGCCGTACCGTTTCGCGTCCAGGTTGATTCGCAAGGCTTTTTGGGCGGGACTTAAAATATCATTGGTCATCGTGCGGATTATTTACCGAAATTGGATTCAATGGCCAGTCTGATTGCGCGGGAAAATGAAACGCCAACCTGATTTTGATTTGCCAGTCCTTTTTCGTAGTGATAAAAATCGTTGTCCCATTCACGGCTATGAAACGCATTCAGGAACTGCACTGCCCGCGAAATCATCGGTCGAATTCTTCAAATCAGAAGCCAACTCTTATGAAAGCCAATCTGTTCAAAACTGTTTATTGTGTATTTCTTGCGATGCAGTGTTTTTCGGTGCAGGCCATTGTTTTCACAAATAATACGACTATTGGTTCCGGCGACACGAATTACGAAGGGATGGATATTGTCGTCAGCAACTGTGTGTTGACCGTAGATGGCGAGCATAGCTTCTCAAGCGTGCGAATCGCGAACAGTGGAATTCTGACGCATTCTATAAA
>DASSNZ010000144.1:0-16824 GCA_035701135.1 Verrucomicrobiia bacterium | reverse complement strand
CTCCGGCCTGGCCTTCGGCAGGTTGGAAAGTGGCACCAGGATCAATCTGTGTCCATCCGGTGTATGTGTTCGCGCCGATTGCCTTGATCAAATTGCCATTACCTCGGACGATCACATTTCCCGTGCCGCTGATCGCTCCACCATAATTAAATGAACCGGTGGTATTAAAGATAAGCAGGCTATTGTTGGTAATCTGGCCATTGGCATTCAAAGAGCCCGTCGAGCCGCCATTACCAAGTTGTAACGTGCCCGCGCTGATTGTGGTACCGCCCGAATAACTGTTGTTTTTGGTGAGGATGATCGTACCCGAACCGTTATTATTAACTACACCGCCACCACTAATAACATTGGCGATCGTCAATGTGCCAGCGCGATTAAAGTTGAGTACACTGTTATTGACAATATCGCCGCTCCCAAGGCTGCCGCTTGCGCCGCCGTCACCAATTTGGAGAACACCGCCCGAAATGGTGGTTACCCCGGATTGGGTATTGGTTCCAGTCAGGACCCAAGTACCGGCACCGCTCTTCGTAAGCGCCGTCGCACCACCCTGGTCGGTGATATTGGCGGCGAGCGTGTTATTATCCGTACTGGCTCCGGTCAGAGTCAAAGCGCGCGCACCCGCGCCGGTCAATCCGACAGAACCGGACTGGTTTAAGACTAACGCGCCTGAACCAGAGGCATCAATCGTACCGCCACCAGCGGTAAGCGTGAACAGCCGATCAATCGTTGCCGCACTACCGGTGTATTGCAGCGTGCCGCTGTCAAAGACCAGACTTGCCGCGCTGCCACTCGCAGCGCCAATATCACTCGGCGAGCCACCATTTGCCAGAGTGCCAACACTCACTATGCCGCCAGACAAGGTTGTCACACCTGTGTAATCATTGGCTCCGCCTGACAATGTGAGGATGCCGGTCCCGCTCTTGGTGAAGGTAGCTGCACCACCGATTCGGTTTGCACCGCTGGACGCAATGCTATAGGCGCTACTGCCGCCCACCGAAACGCTCTTCGGTTGAACCAAGGCGTTAACAGTTACATTTTTGGTTCCTGTAGCCGAATCATCAAATACGACCGGCGTCGGATCAACATAGGTTGTAGGACTGCCGCCAGCCAGCCAGTTATTCGCGCTGGTCCAATTGCCGTCCACATTGCCATTCCAAGCATCCGCAAGCGCGGTAATATTTAACCGAATCGAGTTCCCGTTGGTAGAAAGGTTACCCAGCGCACCGTTCAAAACCCCAAGACTGACCGCCGGCGCAGTGCCAGTGGTCCACGAGAATAATGGATAGCTCGCCCCGACATCGAATGTGCCACTGTTGATGTTGATGGTAACCGTGCCGCTGGCTACGAGCGCACCAGCCGCGAGCGGCTCGGTCGTCGCGTTGGTCACATTATTGAATCCGAGACTGCTCGCCCCCAAAGTCAGCGTTCCCGGCGTGACTTGAGCTCCTGTATCAGTGATGGCGAGAGTCGCGCCATCAGCAACCGTAATGTTCCCATTACCGGATTTTGCACCTTGAAACACGAGCCTGCCGCCGCTCACGGTAGTCGCACCACTGTAGCTGCTCGCGCCGGAAAGCGTAAGCGTACCGGGACCGTTCTTAGTGAGAGTAGCGCCGCTGCTGCCCAATCCTGTCGCAAGCGTTACGTTTTGTCCCGCAGTGTCAAAACTGTATTGTTGGCCCGCCGCCGTATCAAAGCGCGACGAATAATCGAAAGTGTTATTCACACTGAATCCCAAAGTGCCACCGTTGAATGTAATTACGCCTCCGACACCCAGTGGCCCGGAAGTTCCGGCGGTTTCAACACCGCCTACGATCAACTCACCCCCTGAAAGAGTAACGTTGCCAGAGAATGTGCTTGCGCCTGACGAAAACGTCCATGTCCCGGCGTTGATTTGAATCGGGCCGGATCCGGTAATCTGTCGCGACATCACGTCAGATTCGCCGTCGGCATCAAATTCCAATAGCGTGCCATTTTGTTGGATGTTGCCGCCTCCGCCAGGAAGCAGCCCGGAACTCGCAATAATCAGCGGGCCTGCTCCGGGATCCAGGATAACATTATTCAAAAGACTGTTAAATTTGTCGTTATCAGTACCCGTGCCGTTTCCACCTCTCTTCCAGATAGTAGTGCCAGTGGTCTTCCATTCGAGATCTTGACCGGGGGCGTTATTATTGAACCTGAGATTATTGGTAATATTGAAATTGCCCGTTCCCAGGAATTGAATAATATGTCCAGCCGCGCCACCGCCGTTTTGAATCTGAAAATTTGGATTTATGATCAGTGGATTCGCCGACAGATTGATCCATGTATGTGTGCCAGACG
This sequence comes from Verrucomicrobiia bacterium, assembly GCA_035701135.1. Taxonomy (GTDB): domain Bacteria; phylum Verrucomicrobiota; class Verrucomicrobiia; order Limisphaerales; family DASXHY01; genus DASXHY01. Next base: position 14,502 of record DASSNZ010000144.1, on the reverse strand, counting down.
TAGGCCGGAGAGTGGCAACGAATTGATGAGAACTACCATCTCCAAGAATGAGTGAGGGTGCGCCCGCCACCATTTGGATCGCATTAAATCCCCATCCGGCGGACGAGGCTCGACTCGGATCACAGGTGAGGGTCACTGTGCCGGTTTGACTTGCCAGAATCTGAACACTGGTGCCGTTTGCACCGAAGCTACCTCCAATGGAAGCCCCTCCCCCATTAATGCCGTTCGCGGAATACAAAACCAGAGGTCCGGGCACCGTTCCGTCGAAGTTCAATATCGTGTCGGTGACTGGCTGAGACCCCGAACCTTGCCCGTTATCCCCGGACCAGTTGGTGGCGTAACCTAAATCTCCACCGTTTGGCCCGATCCAGGTCAGACTCTGCGCAAAAACAGGCGCGGTTGACGCAATACAACACAAAACGATCAGGAAGCCGAGCATCGTCAATTTGGTTTTCATAGATAATAAGGGTTCAATTTGCATGCGGGAATGATTTCTGATAACCGACCAGACTCTTCCGTCAGAGCCCGAAGGCGCAACCATCAAGGCGTTTGACAGAAAGCCCGATATTTTGGATTTGCATCTCGTTCTCACTTTTCAGGGGGTTGATTGTTGGGTTTTATAGTTAGTTCATGGTGACAACAATTCACGTTTTTTTGCAATGGAGAATTCTATGTTTCGGATGGAGGATTCTCACTCGCTTCGGTATTTTTCGTGCGGCTTGAACATTCTTCCCATTCCATGCGGCCTTCAACGCCTGAATCCGAAACGAACACGTCATCCCGGCGCGGACAGATTTCCCATTGAAACCGAAGACCATGTTTAATCTTCGAAAAAGGATGAACCGAAGCAAAGCGGATTAAAACCCATCCAATTTCTTCCGAAATTCCGCACACGCTTTCGCGAGGTCCGGCGCATTCAGAATCGCTGACACCACACAAATCCGTTTTGCGCCGGCATCGAGGATTTCAGTCAAATTGGTCAAATCAATTCCTCCAATTGCAAACCACGGAATTTTCACGTTCTGCCTCGCCCAGCGCACGTAATCCAGCGTGACGGGTTTCGCCGAGGGTTTCGTGCCGGTTTTGTAAATCGGACCGATGGCAATGTAATCCGCGCCGGCCGCAATCGCGCACCGCGCCTGTTCCGGAGCGTGAGTGCTTAAGCCAATTCTCAACGGAGAGCCGGAAATCAACTGAAAAATATGCGTGTGGCCGGAATCAAAAAAGTCTTCCTGCCCAAGATGACAAAATTCCGCGCCAATTTCCCTCGCGATTTCCAAGTAATCATTGATCACCAATCCGACATTCGCACGCCGAGTGATGGGCAAAATCGCCTCAGCCATTTGCATGACACTTTCGGGCGCGGCATTTTTCGCGCGAAGTTGAATTAAATCCGCGCCGCCATCGCAAAGCTCCTTTGCAACCCGTTCCGGCGCGCGGCCATGCAGATAAGCGGTGTCCACAAATGCGTAAAGACGGCATTCCGAAAGCGGTTTCATCACGCCGCGAGTTGTAGCGAACTAGCGCGTTTTTGTGAACATCAAACGCCAGAGCATTTCCGAATTCAACAACACCGCGCCCGCTCGGCTTCGCAGCAACGGCGAAAACATCAAACATTGCAACCGGCGCGCCCAAATCAAACGTTGCGCAAACGCGGTGTCGCAGTCGCTCGCAATTTTTTTCCGCGCTTCCGGCCAACTCATTTCGCCGCGACCGAACGCGGAAAGCGGCGCAAGCGCAATTTCCGCGGATTCAAACGCCATGGACATTCCGTTGCCTGTGACCGGCGGAATCATCGTGAGCGCGTCGCCGATGCAAACAATTTCTTTTTCGGCGGCGCTTTGCGGTTCGAGAAAAAGTCCCGCGACAGCGCAAAACGAGCACTCATCAAATTCTGCCGACGCCAGCCGTTCGCGCAGCGCGGAACCCGGTTCGCCGCGCAATCGTTCGAATCGCGATTCCGGCTGGACCTCGCCGGGCCGCGCGCGGAAAAGGCCGCACACATTTACTTCGTCGTCATTGATGCGATTCACACCAACGTAACCCGACTGTGAAATGTGCATTTCCAGATCGGCCGCCAAAGCGATTCCGCGCGCGTGAATTTTCAAACCGAACCAGCGCCAGCCGCGTTCGACTGCGCGCGGGCGTCTTCCGCCGGCGTGAACGACGCCTTCGGTTTCACTCAAATTCCAACGCGCGTTTTCGCGCAGGTCGCCGTCGAGCCGCTGAAATTCCTTCGCCAACAAATCGTCCATGACATAACGCGACAAACAAATCGCGCGCCCGGGCAGTTCCCGGACCGGCGAGCGATTTTGTCCCGCGATGAACTGCGCGGTGGAAGCTTCAATCGCGCCGGCATTTTTAAACAGCTCGCGCAGGCCGAGTCGTTCCAAAACGACGGAACCGTTGCCGCTGATGAATTCGCCGCAAACGCGATGCCGCGGATAATGTCCCGATTCCCAGATCGAGACGGAAATTCCGCGTCGGCGCAATCCGATTCCAAGCGTCAAACCGGCGAGTCCGCCGCCCACAATCGTGATAGATTTCGGCGCGCGCATTTTAAGATTTCCTTCGCGCGACAAATAAATGTCCGAACAATCCAGCCGGTCGTTCCGTAAGATTCCAATTTTCGTGATCGGGCCAACGCGCGGAAATTTCGCGATTCGCAAAACCGGCGCGAACACTGACCGGCGCGTCATTGCGCGTGACCGGGCCGCAGCCGATGAATCCAACCTGCTTGCTGAAAAAAAATGCGAACGCGGAGCGGCGCGGTTCCAGAGCGATGAACGCATCGGTTTTGCCTGCGGCGCATTTCAGCAATTCGCAAAGTCGCGCATCGCTGAAATGATGCAGAAACAAATTTGCAATGATCGCGTTGCTTTTCGGCGCGCCGTTTGCGAGATAGACAAGCGCATCCGATTCCAACGCGGCGGCGTTCCAATGTAAATCACGGAACTCGTGTTTCGCTTTTTCGCTCAATAAAAACTGCCGATCCACGAGCAAAATTTCCCGCGGCGAAACGCCGTTGCGCAATCGAAGCCGGCGAACAACCTGAAGGAGAAAATCGCCGTCGCCCGCGCCGATTTCCGTAATCCGCTGAAGCGCGGATTCGGAAAACGCGCGGCGCAATTCGTTCGCGATCATCCCCGCGTTTCCCATCAACGCGTTCAGGCGACGCAAATCATTCCGCGAACGTTGCGCGCGCGGATCGTTCGCGGAAAGTTCATCAAGCCATTCAGGTTCAACGCGTCGTTCCATAAAATGAAATCCAGATCCGGCGAAGTCGGCGTGAAGCAAATTTATTTCGCAGGAAAATCGTTTTCCAATATGCCAGTTCCTCGCGCCTTTGCTCCTTTGCGCCTTCGCGTTAAAAAGTTTGTTACGTTTTTTATTCCACTTCCAGCAACGCGCCGTGGCAACTGAAACCCGCGCCGAACGCGCTCATCCACCAAAGCCCGCCCGGAACGCTGTCGGACAAGGCGCTTTGCAAAACAAAATAGACCGACGCGCTGCTCACATTTCCGTATTCGCGCAAAACCGCTTCGCTCCAGCGCACGTCATCGGTGGAAAGATTCAGCCTGTCGCAAATGGCCAGCAGCACGTCGCGCCCGCCCGGATGCAAAATCCAACCGGCGATTTGCGACCGCGCGAGTCCGGAATCGCGAAGCGTTTTTTCAAAAAGATTTCCGACGTGTTCCGCCGCGAGCGACGGAACTTCGGGCGCGAGAATATTTCGGAGCATTCCGCTCTTTTGCTCGAATCGCAGCAGTTCGCGATCTTTGGTTTCCAGATTGGAATGGCTCGATTTCCATTTCACGCGGCGGCCTCCGTTCGCGGAATTGGAAAGCACCGCCGCGCCCGCGCCATCGCCAAATAAACACGCGCTGATCAAAACGCCGATGTTGTCGTCGAAGAAAAGCGCCGCGCTGCAAACCTCCACGCAAATGGAAAGCGCGCGCTTGCATCGGCCCGCCGCGAGAAGAGCTTCGGCGGCGCGAAAATTCGGCACCGCCGCCGCGCAGCCTTGTCCAACCAGATCCAGCGCGAGAACATCCGCGCGAAGTCCGAGCCGTTCACCAACATAACTGGTCAGCCCGGGACAAAGATAGCCGGTGCAAGTGCTGATGAGAATTGCGTCAATTTCCGAGGGATGCGTTTTGGAATCAGCGAGCGCGCGTTCCGCGGCTTGCGCGGCGAGGGCGGGAGCGGTTTTAAAAAAACGATTGTGCAACGCGTCCGGCGTGAGTTGAAACGCATCCGACAAATTTTCCAGCGCAAGATGGCGCGCGGCGATTCCGTTTTTTCCGGTCAGGACTTTTTTCAGAATGGCACGGGAACGCGCGCTTAAATGGGCGAATGTGGCCGACGGCTGAAGCGCGGCCCAACACTCGTTTTGCGTGTAGCGATTCGGCGGAGTTGCGGTTCCGAGTCCTGTGATAAACATCGTGAGAAAGTAATTCGTTTCCGTTTTCGCGCCACTGGGGTGAATCGAGATCGCCGTTTGTGAGATGTCCGGCAAGGATTAAAGTTCCACGAAATCGGCAATCCAACCGACACGAAAAACTGAAAACGAAATCAAATCGGAATCCGCAAAACGCATTTCCTGGAAATTAATTTATTTTCAACGGGCGAAATTGCTTGTGCCACTGCATTGTTTCGAGCGCGGGCTTGATTCTGTTTCGCGCCGGGAACATACTCCGACGATATTTTTATGAGCAAAGCACCTATTCGTGTCGCAGTCACCGGCGCCGCCGGCCAAATTGGTTACGCCTTACTTTTCCGAATCGCCTCCGGCTCGATGTTCGGCCCGGAACAACCCGTCATTTTGCATTTGATTGAAATCGCGCCCGCGCTGCCCGCGTTGCAAGGCGTGGTGATGGAACTGGAGGATTGCGCGTTTCCGTTGTTGAAAGGCGTGGTCGCGCCGGCGGATTTGAATGAGGGATTTCGCGATGTGAACTGGGCGTTGCTCGTCGGCAGCGTGCCGCGCAAGGCCGGAATGGAACGCAAAGACTTGTTAGGCATTAACGGAAAAATTTTCGTCGGCCAGGGACAGGCGATTCAGAAAAACGCGGCGAGCGACGCGCGCATTCTCGTCGTCGGAAATCCGTGCAATACAAATTGCCTGATCGCGATGAACAACGCGAAAAACGTTCCGTCCGACCGCTGGTTTGCGATGACGCGGCTGGACGAAAACCGCGCGAAAACGCAGCTTGCAAAAAAAGCCAGCGTTGACGTAACCGCCGTGACCAATCTCGCGGTCTGGGGAAATCACAGTTCCACGATGTATCCGGATTTTCACAACGCGAAAATTGCCAGCCGTCCGTTGATGGACGTGATCGGGCATCATGGCTGGCTCGAAACCGAATTCATTTCCACCGTCCAACAACGCGGCGCGGCGATCATCAAGGCGCGCGGTTCCTCCAGCGCCGCGAGCGCGGCGAACGCGATTGTGGACACCGTTCGCTCGATTATCGAACCAACACCGGCCGGCGATTGGCACAGCGTTTGTGTTCCATCGGATGGCAGCTATGGAATCGAAAAAAATCTTATCACCTCTTTCCCTGTTCGCAGCGACGGCAAAAAGCTCGAAATCGTTCAGGGCCTCCCGCTGAATCCGTTCAGCCGGGGAAAAATTGACGCGACAATCAATGAATTGAAAGAAGAACGCGCGATGGTCGGCGATTTGTTGCCGAAATAAACGCGACTTTAAAATTCCGATCCGGCGCGGAGAATTTTTCTCCGCGCTTTTTTGTTTTCAACGATCGGCGCGCGAAACGAACCGCCTGGAAATTCTTCGATCAATTCGCAAGAAGATGCTGGATCGAAATGCCGCGCAGTTCGAACAACCGGCGGATGGTGTCCTCGATCAAGTTGTTGGGACACGACGCGCCGGCGGTAATGCCGACGGTGATTTTCCGGTTCGGGAGCCAGTCCGGCGTTTCAACTTCCTTGTGAAGATGCTGGTCGTAATGAACAATCATTTTGTCCGAAACCATCTTGGCCGCGTTCTTGATGAAATACGTCGGCAGTTTCGCTTCGCCCATTTCCGCGAGATGCGACGTGTTGGAGGAATTGTATCCCCCGATAACGATCAGCAAATCCAGCGGTTCGCGAAGCAATTTGCTCAAAGCATCCTGACGATCCTGCGTCGCGCCGCAGATGGTGTCGAAAAAGCGGAAATGTTTTTCCACTTCCGACTCGCCGAATTTCTGAATCATCGCGCTTTTTAATCGGCGCTGAACTTCCTCGGTTTCGCCGCGAAGCATTGTCGTCTGATTCGCCACGCCAATCGCGTCGAGGTGAATGTCGGGATCAAAGCCTTCGGAATACGCGCCTTTGAATTTTTCAAGAAACTCCGTTTTGTTGCCGCCGTTGACAATGTAATCGCAGACGCAATCGGTTTCGGCGAGCGTGAACACGACGAGATAATGGCCATTTCCGTGCGCGCGCGCCTGCGAACTCGTGGCTTTGGTTTCCTCATGCCACGCTTTTCCGTGAATAATGCTCGTGACGGATTCCTTGGAATATTGCCGCACGCGTTTCCAGACACTCATCACGTCGCCGCAGGTCGTGTCCACGAAAAGACAACCCTTGGCTTCAAGTTTTTTTCGTGTGGCGACTTCGGTTCCAAACGCAGGAACGATGACGACGTCTTCGGGCGTGAGTTGATTGATTTCCGCATCGGTCGGTTTGCCGGCAATGGTGACAATGCCAAGCCGTTGGATCTGGTCGTTGACTTCCGGGTTATGAATGATTTCGCCCAGCAAAAAAATGCGGCGATCCGGATACGCGCGGCGCGCGGCGTACGCGAGATCAATCGCGCGCTCGACGCCGTAGCAGAATCCGAATTCCTTGGCGAGTTTTACGGTCAGATCGCCGGCGGAAAGAAGATTTCCGTGCGCGCGAATCCGTTCCACCACCTCGCTGCGGTAATGCGAGAGCACCTGCGCCTGGACGGCTTCCATGATTTCGGGACGGCGCAAATTGACTTTTTTCGGCTGGTTCCCATTGGGAGAGCCGTTCGACTCTGTTGACATATTAAGAAATTAAGGATCAGCCGTGTCCAGATGCAACCGGGTCGGCGCAAACGCAATCTAACATGGCTCGTGCGAGCGTCTAGCCGAAATGGACAAAAGATAATCGCCGGGCGCGGGATGAAACTGGAATCCTGGAAAAGTCATAAAAAAGACCGGTCGCAAAATAGTCATTGCGCCGCATCCCAATCATGCAATGATATGGCGCAATCGGAGCGTAGCTCAGCCTGGCTAGAGCACTTGCTTTGGGAGCAAGACGTCGCAGGTTCGAATCCTGTCGCTCCGACCATTTTTCCCGAAAGAACAGAGGCTGGGAAATTATCCAGCATGAATACTCCCTCGGCTATTGCGTCGCCAAAAGACTCTGGAAACTGACAAAAGTTATTTTGATGGGCCAATCCGTTCAATCCGGATGCCAGGATTCAGCGCGTCAAAATCCCGGCGGTTCGATGTGTGGATTCTTTCAGCCTTGGATTTGATTGCCGCCACGACGTGCAGCGCATCGTAAATCTTTTCTCCAGTCAACCCGTTGCTCACAACGCGATCTATTGCCGCGCGATAATCTTCGGCTTCCAGCGCGAGAAAATGAACTCTCGATAAATTGACGCGCATCACTTTTCGGACATCTTCAGGAGAAAAACCCAGGCGATAGGTCAACGTGTTAAAGCATTCAGCGATGGCGGCGCGAGCTTTTTGCGCGAACCCGGATTTGCCGCACGCGAATACCAGGACCGCTTGTCAAAATATTCCCTCACAATGGTACCGGGGGATGATCCGCCAGTGAGGCGGATTCCATTTCCTCGTAACTCAGATCGCAATCGAAATACAACATCCCTGTGGTGGAATCCTCCGCCAACCGAGACTGTCGCGCGCACACCGGCTCCGGCGCCACCTTTCGCCCGTGAATCTCACCGTGCTCAAATCGCCAGGCAATCCGATCGCTTGGAGACAAACCCGCAGCCCGGACAATATCTCCTGGAATCGTGATCTGGTTCTTTTCGCGGAGCAAAGTATCGCTCATAGATTCAATTTTCCTGTCGGGTAAGAACAAAATCTAGCCCCAAACCAGGATAGAAATACTGCAAACAGCATGGGAGGCCGCGCTTGAAAGCGCTTTTTTATTTCCAATTTCAACCAGGAATCACTGATTCAACGCTTCCAAATATCGCTCGGCTTCAATTGCCGCCGCGCAGCCGGTTCCGGCCGCGGTGATGGCCTGACGGTAAATGCGATCCGCGCAATCGCCCGCTACAAAAACGCCGGAAACATTTGTCGCCGTTCCCTTTTTCGGAACGATGAATCCGGCGTCGTCCATGTCAATCGCGCCTTTGAAAATTTCGGTGTTCGGCACATGACCGATCGCCACGAAAACGCCCGCGCAATCCACAATCGTTTCCGCGCCGGTTTTGAGATTCTTCACGCGCACGCCGGTGACTTTATCCTGCTTCACATCGAGAACTTCCGTCACGACGGAATCCCAGATCGGTTTGATTTTCGGATTCGCAACGGCGCGTTCGGCCATGATGCGCGAGGCGCGCAAGGTATCGCGGCGATGAATCAGATAAACCACCGAACCGAAGCGCGTCAGGTAAAGCGCTTCCTCGCACGCGGAATCGCCGCCGCCAACAACGACGAGCGGTTGATTCCGAAAAACCGGCAATGCCCCGTCGCACGTGGCGCAATATGTCACGCCCTTATTTTCCAGCGCGTGTTCACTTTCCAATCCGAGATGCCGATGACTCGCGCCGGTGGCGATAATCAATGTTTGGGTCTGCACTTTTTCGCCGTCCACCGTGAGCGTGATCGGCGCGCCGGACAAATCGGCGTGTTCGAGCGTGCCGAATTGCACGCGCGCGCCGAAGCGTTCGGCTTGTTTCTGCATTCGCGTCATCAGTTCGTAGCCATCCACGCCTTCGGGAAAACCGGGGAAATTTTCGACAATGCTGGTGGTGGTCAGAAGACCTCCGGGTTGTCTGCCGGTGAGAACGAGCGGTTTCAGATTGGCGCGCGCGGTGTAAAGCGCGGCGGTGAGGCCGGCGCAACCGGTGCCGATGATGACAACTTTTTCCATAAGTGGGCGCAAAGTAATTTTAGCTTTCGCGGTTGGCAAGCCGCGTGTGATTCAGCCACAAAATTCGTGCGCATTCGTGCTTTTCGTTGCCGGGCATTTTTGGCGGTTTTGCGGAGAATTTTCGGATGGGTTTCTCTTGCGACAAAATTGGGGCGGTCTGCTGATTGTTGAATCGCCGCGATTCCGGCACAAAGGGCGGAATGAAAAAGAGAAGGATTCCCTTTCCATTTCCGATCACGACCTTCGTGCGGGCGCGTTTGAAATTTTTCTCTTTCCGGCGATGCTGGATTTCACTTTTGGCGGCGTTCGGTTTTTCCTGTTTTCACGGCGCATCGGGAGCGGACGGCGCGTTTCCTGATTTAAGTATTCCAAAACCCGGAGACTACTCGCTTCGGATTCTTTCTCCAGATGTGCTGGAACTGAATCGCATCAACACCAAACAACCGGATCCGGCTACAGTGGAAAATTGGGATTGGATTGATGCCCGGGGGAATTTTGTTCCACCGGACATTTCGAGTTTGAAAGTTTTCGTCAACGGACAATCCGACGAGGTGACGGACATCGGTTTCAAACGACGCCCGATTTACGCGCCGCAAGCGACATGGGATTTGCGAATCGGAAATCACCTTTATCTCGAATTGAGTCGTCCCATTTCCGAGGGCGATTCCGTTGAAGTCGTCAACGACGGAACGCTCTGGCCGACGAACCTGAATTTCCGCGCGACCGCCGATGCGCTTCGCTACAATCCGGCGATTCATGTGAATCAGGAAGGTTATCTGCCGTCGTTTCCGAAAAAAGCCATTGTCGGTTATTACCTGGGCGACATGGGCGAACTAACGATTTCGACAAATATCTTTTTCGTCGTGAACGCAAGGAGCGGCGCGACAGTTTTCCAGGGCGCGCTGAACTTGCGCCCGGACGTGGGCTACTCGTACACGCCGACGCCGTATCAGACAGTTTACGAAGCCGATTTCAGCCATTTTTCAACGCCGGGCGAATATCGCATTGTCGTTCCCGGAATGGGCGGATCGCTGCCGTTCCGAATCAACGAAGGCATCGGAATGGATTTCGCGCGCACTTATGAACTGGGAATATTTCACCAGCGCAGCGGCTATGATGTCGCGATGCCGTTCACGCGTTTCACACACGCCGCGGATCATCTCGCGCCGGCGCTGGTGCCGACGAATATGTCCGCGCCATTCGCTTTTACGTGGAACACGATTTCCAATTACGCGATCAACGTGAATTCGGAAAATCCGCCGCAACTCGCGGCATTGCTGACCCAGCCTTCCGCGCAACTTTACCCGTTCGTCAATCCGGGACCGGTGGATGTTTCCGGCGGGCATTTCGAGGCGGGCGATTACAATCGCGTGACTTACAATTCCGCCCAACTGATTCACACGCTGATGTTCGCGGCGGATGCGATTCCCGGCGTTGCGGCGATGGATAATCTGGGAATTCCTGAAAGCGGCGACGGCATCAGCGATGTTTTACAGGAAGCGAAGTGGGAGGCGGATTTTCTCGCGAAAATGCAGGACAGCGACGGCGGTTTTTACTATTCCGTTTATCCGCAAAATCGCGAATACGAATCCGACGTGTTGCCTGAAAACGGCGATCCGCAAGTCGTCTGGCCGAAAAATACCGTTTCCACCGCCGTTGCCGTTGCCGCGCTGGCGCAGTGCGCGTCGTCACCGCTGATGAAGCAGGCGTATCCGGACGCGGCAAATCACTATTGGGCAAAAGCGCAACTCGGCTGGAAATTTTTAACCAACGCAATTGCCATTCACGGGCGCGACGGCGCGTATCAGGACATTCAGCATTTCGGCGATGATTTCACAGACCAGGATGAACTCGCGTGGGCCGCGTGCGAATTGTATCTCGCAACCGGCGACACGAACTATGAACAGAAATTGTTCGAGTGGTTTCCAGATCCGACCGATCCCGGGACAACGCGCTGGGGCTGGTGGCGGATGTATGTGTGTTACGGAAACGCGATTCGCGATTACGCAACGGCGAAGCGGAGCGGACGATTGGCGGCGTCGCAACTGAATTCGGATTACATGGCGAAATGCGTCAACGCGATCACGAATTGCGGAAACGATAATCTGGAATGGTCGCGGGAAAACGCGTATGGCAGCAGCTTTCCCGAAGCCACAAAAGGCTCGCGCGGCGCGGGCTGGTATTTCTCTCCGGTGCAGGCGTTTGATCTGGTTGTCGCGCAGTTGTTCAATCCGAATCCCGCGTACGTGGATGCCATTTTGTTGAATTTGAATTACGAAGCCGGCTGCAATCCGGTGAACGTCAGCTACATCACGGGCCTCGGCTGGAAACGCCAGCGCGAAGTTGTGGACCAATATTCCGAAAACGACCGGCACACTTTGCCGAAAGACGGAGTGCCGATCAGCAATCTTCAGGAAGGATTTGTCTGGACGTTTACCTACGGCTGGGAAATGTCGCCGCTTTGCTATCCGAGCGACGGCGCACAAACCGCGCCTTATCCGATTTATGATCGCTGGTGCGATTTCTTCAACGTGACCACCGAAGCTTCCACAACGGACACCGCGCGGAGTTTCGTGGTTGCCGCGTGGCTCGCCGCGCAAACTTCTCTGACCAATCAGCCGTGGCGTTCGACCAACGCGGAAATCGTCATTCCAAAAATTTCAAAACTTCCCGGACATCCCGTGACCGTTTCGCTGCAAGTGGCCGATACGAACTTGAACGACGCGCGAATTACCTGGGAAGCAAACCAGCAGGAACCTGCGTTCGGCGATTTGAATTATACTTTCACGCCTGGCGCAGACGGACCTTGTTGGATCGAAGCCGAAGTGCAATGGCCGGATGGCCGCCGCGCATTCGCGACCAACTCGGTTTTGGTAAGCGTCAACGCGCCGCCGGAATTGGGCGAAGCGCAAAATACTTCGAATGGAAAATTCGCTTTCACACTCACCGGCGCGCCGAACGCGAAATATTTCATCGAGGCTTCCACGAATTTCAAGGATTGGACGACCGTCGCAACGAATACATTATCGGACGACGGCGTTTTGCGGTTTGAAGATTCCGTTTCGGGAAATTTTCCGGCTCGTTACTATCGCGCTGTAAAAGCTGACTGAGTGTTTCGAATTTTACTTTTGGGAAATTCGCGCGGTCAAAATTCCAAAATCGCCAAATCCGTTTTTCAAAAACCGACTGGCGTGAATTCCAATTCAATCCGCGATCCAATATTGGAACAACGGTCCGCCTGCGCCGTAAATCGGATCGGCTTTCGGCATCGGCACGCTTGCGATGGTTTCATCCGATTTCGGACGTTCTCCGGCCCGGCCATAATTCATGTCCCACTCGCGTCCGCCCGGATACGCGCCGACCACGCCGAAATCACTGCTCGCGCCGAGATTTTTATGCGCCACGCCGGCCGGAATAATGACGACATCGCCCGCGTGGATTTTATGTTTCACGCCCCGTTCCCCGCCGAGCTGGACGGTTGCCGAGCCTTTGAAAACGCCCATCACCTCGTGCGTGGTGCTGTGATAATGATGATAAGTGTAAATGCCGTCGCGCCACGATCCGCTCCAGCCGTTCGCGCGAAAGATATTTTCAAACGCCGACGCCGGATCGCAGTCCGGCAATTTCAACGCGCCTTGATAAATCAACAACGGAAATTTGCTGTTCGGAATCAAACCGTCGTCATCGAGCAGAATCGCCTGGACTTTCGGTTCGTTGAGCATCTCCGCGAGATCCTCCTGTTTCAACTTCATGAACACAATTTAGCGCAGGAAAACAGTTGCGAAATGGGGTGCGTTCCTGTGCTGTTCAACGGAAAGAAGTCCTCCGGCCAGTAATGCCACGAGGTCAATAAATTTTTTCAACCATGGATTTTCAACCACGGATGGACACGGATTTGGAAAACCAGAGAGGTGGAAAATGGTGCGCGATAGAGGGTTCGAACCTCTGACCCCTTCCGTGTCAAGGAAGTGCTCTACCACTGAGCTAACCGCGCGTTTGCGGGCGATAAACTTGCAAGGTTGTCCGGCGGTTTGCAAGTGTGATTTCAGCCGAATCACGCGCCGCGACTCTTGAAGCGGTTTTCCAAAATTATTTTCAGTCAGCCGGCCGCTCTGCCGGGCGAATTTGTAAAACTTCCGGGCGTTCCCAATGTACTTGACAAAGTCATGCGGCGGCATAGTGTCCGAGCCGTTCCAGAAGTGTGCGGTTTTTGGTTTGAACCTGTATTGAAAAAATCATGAAAACCAATCGTCATTTCGCCTCGTTCACCCGTCGTTTTCTCATGCCGCTGGCTCCGGCGGTTTTATTGACTTCACCGTTCGCTTCTGCGGACACGCTTTATTTTTATGGCACCTCCAGCAACCAAAACTGGTTCAGCCAGGACAACTGGTATTATTCCATTTCCCGAGAGGATCCAGCCGATCACTTGCCAGGTTCGGAGGACACGGTGATTCTGATGACTTCGCCGGTGCTCATCGGGCCGAACAGCGTTTCAGTGAACACCATGATCATCGAGGGCGTGGCGGTCGGAGGCGGAGATATTTCCGTGCTCACGCTTCGCAGCGAATTTGTTTCCGGTTCGCCGGGAACGAGTTTCAACGATTCCACGGTTCACATCCAAAACGAATGGGACATCTACTCTGGGGCTACGTTGAACAATTCCACTGTGGACCTTGATCTCGGCGCTTTTATTCTGCTGGAACCGGGCAGTTCTTCAGGCAACACAGATTTGTCCGTCAACAACTCGACGATTTACAACGAAGGACAAATTGTTCTGACGGATCAAAGCGGAATCACTTTCGCGTCGGGCACAAATCATTTTTCAATTTTGCCAAACGCCGTTGTCAGCGGAAGCGGCAACAGTTATGTGATCAACAATGGCAATGCCGGTTCCATCGTGATTTTCGATAACAACGGGACCGTCCGCGCCGATGCCGGAACGCTTTCGATTACTTTGGCGGGTACCGTTTGGACGAACAGTCTGGGAACTGGCAAATACACGACGAGCGCAACCAACGCTGTGCTGGAATTTTTCAACGCTTTCACTCTAAACGCCGGAAACACAAATCGGTTCAACGGTCCGGGATTGATCTGGTTCTATAACAACGTCAGCGGCGTGGTGAACGGAAAATTTCAGGTCGGCGAATCCAATGTCGTTCCCGGAAAAGTCCAGTTCGACGGCTCATTTTCCGGAACCGGTTCGGTCCAGGTTGCCGGAACCACGGCGCTTCCGAGCCAGTTGATCTGGGACAATGGAACCATCAGCGGATTGCCGGTGAACATTGATGCAAAGTCGCAATTGCTCGTGACGAATGCGTCCACGAAAACCCTTTCCGGCGGCGTCATCAACAACGCGGGAAGCACAACATGGACGAATGACACGGGAAATCTGAA
>DASSNZ010000143.1:0-14965 GCA_035701135.1 Verrucomicrobiia bacterium | reverse complement strand
ACCGGCACTCCGAGTCCCGGAGAAAATCGCAAATCATCAATCTGAAATTAGAAATTAATCATGGCCATTCTTGTTAATTCAAATACCAAAGTCCTCGTTCAGGGAATCACCGGCAGCTTCGGCGCGAAACACGCCCGGCTTTCACTCGCTTACGGAACGCAAATCGTCGCCGGCGTCACACCCGGCAAAGGCGGCCAGGTTTTTGATGATAAAGTGCCGATCTTCGATACCGTCGCCGAGGCCGCAAAAGAAACCGGCGCGACGGCTTCCGCGATTTTCGTTCCCCCGCCCTTCGCCGCCGACGCCATTCTGGAAGGCATGGATGCCGGACTTGAACTGGTTGTGTGCATCACCGAAGGCATTCCCGTCGCCGACATGGTGAGAGTGAAGCGCGCAATGGAAGGAAAACCAACGCGGCTCATCGGTCCGAATTGTCCGGGCATTGTGACGCCCGGTGAAGGCGAGGAATCGCACGGCGGGTGCCGCATTGGAATTTCGCCCGGATACATTCACAAAAAAGGAAACATCGGCGTCGTCTCACGCAGCGGAACTTTAACTTATGAAGCCGTCTGGCAATTGACATGCCGCGGTGTTGGTCAAAGCACTTGCGTCGGCATCGGCGGCGATCCCGTGAACGGCACATCGCATTTGGACGTGATTAAAATGTTCAACGACGATCCGCACACGCACGGCATCATTATGATCGGCGAAATCGGCGGCAGCGCGGAAGAGGAAGCCGCCGCGTGGATCAAGGAATATTGCAAAAAACCTGTCGCGGGATTCATCGCCGGCGCGACGGCTCCGCCCGGACGCCGGATGGGCCACGCGGGCGCAATCGTCAGCGGCGGAAAAGGAACGGCGGCGGCAAAAATCGCGGCGTTCAAAGATGCCGGAATCGGCATCGCGGAGACTCCTTCGGAAATGGCGGACACGTTGTTGAAAATGATGTAAGACAAAAGTGCGAGGGATCAGGTGTCATGCGCCAGGTTCGTAACGGCGGAAGAACATCAGATTCAGTCTGTGCTTCTGTCTTAAAACCTGATACCTCGCACCTGAAACTTCGCACCTGAAGCGGAATGGGCCTGATTGATCTCATCCTGAATATCGCGGGAGTGCTTCTTTGGCTCAGTTGGCGATCCATCCGGTTGGACGCATTGACGCGAGCCACGCCCGCGACGCTCGCCGGCACGTTGCGGCGCGCAGAACCATCGCGAGTTCGACGGTGGCATTTCCTGTTCGCCATCGCCGCGCTCGTGGTGATTCGCGCTTTATTTTACTGGCAGATCGGGCCGGCGACGGAGTGGACGCCGAAGCTTGACCTGGCCGTCATTTCCCTCGCATTCCGCGCGAATTCCTTTCAGCACGAATTGGTTTTTTCCACATTAAGCCTGCTGCGCGCGCTGCTCGTTTTCTATTTCTGGCTGTTGACGCTGGCGATCATTCATCGAAACGAACTCAATCCAAATTCATTTCAAAAAATGCTGTTCCTCCATCTGGGCAGGGTCGCGCGCTGGCCCGTTGTAGTCCAGGCAATCGTTCCTTTTCTCGCGGTTGCGATTTCGTGGCTGATTTTTTATCCGTTGCTCGCGCATCTCGGCGTAATCAACTGGGCGCAATCCAAAGCGCACGTCTTCGAGCAAAGTTGTCTCGTCGGGCTTGGAATTTATCTGACGCTGAAATATCTCCTGCCCGTGTTTTTATTTCTGCATCTGATCACCAGCTATGTTTTTCTCGGCGCGGGACCGTTCTGGGATTTTATCACTTCAACTTCCCGAACGATTTTGAAACCGTTGCGTCCGTTGCGATTTGGAAAAATTGATTTCGCGCCCGTCATCGGAATCGTGCTGATCGCGCTGTTGCTTCACACAGCGCCAGAATTCCTTCGCGCCACGCTCATGAAATCGAACGTGACACTGTGGCCCCATTGAAAATTCTTTTCGCGCTTTAAAACATCTCACGCCGGCGCGGCGGAAGGCAATTTCACCGTCACCGTCGCGCCCGCGCCCGGGCTGCTCTGAATCGTAAGTGTTCCGCCGTGCAATTCGGTAAGCCGTTTGCAAATCGTCAGCCCGAGGCCGAGTCCCTGCTGCTCGTGCATCTTGCGATCAAACTGCATGTAAGCGCCGATCCTGCTGATGTGTTCCGCGGAAAGTCCGCGCCCTCTGTCGGTAACAGACAAAACGATGCTGCCGGAAAGATCTTTCAGGGAAACCTGAACCGGCGTGCCTTTTTGGGAAAACTTGAGCGCATTTTGCACAAGCTCACCCACGATTTTCGCAAGATATTCCTCGGACATCGGCACCGGCGTGTCGCTCAAATCCAACGCAACGTCGTCCGCGCGATTGGCGAGCCGCGCCTGATCCGTTGCGTGCCGTTCGATCAAAGCAGCGGGCGATTGCGTCCACTTGCCAAGGAGCGAATGCAATTTCTGCGGGTCGGATCCGAGCAATTCCAACTGCGCGAAAATCAAAAAGTTTTCAACGAGATGTTCCAGCCGTTTGCCGGAATGATAAATCACCTGACCCATTTCCGCGATTTCGGCAGGTTGCAATGTCTCGGCATCCGACGTGAGAATTTCGCCGTACGCGAGAATCCCGTTAAGCGGCGTTCGCAATTCGTGCGGCAGCATCATGCTGATGTTTTCGCGCAGATCGGCGAGTTTCCGCTCCGCTTCCTGGCGAACGACATTTACCTTTTTCAACCGCGCGTTCACCGCCGCGTAAAGCGCTTCAATGGTGAACGGCTTGGGAAGATAATCGTCCGCGCCCAATTCCATTCCGTGCCGCATTCCGGCGTGATCCGCCAACCCGGTCATGAGAATAAAGGGAATTGAAGCCGTGGCCGGTTCGGCGCGAAGTGAGGACAGCGCGCCGTAGCCGTCCAGCTTGTCCATGTTCACGTCGCAAAGAATCAGATCGGGCAATTCCTTTCGCGCGAGTTCGACACCGCGTTCGCCGTTTTCCGCCTGGACGACCTCAAATCCGCTTTGGCTCAGCGCCAGTTGGATCATTTCGCGCAACCACTCCTCGTCGTCAATCACCAGAATTTTTTTCATCGTGGCACCTAACGTCCTGTCGTTGGTCACACCCTGTCTGTCGAGTGGCAAAATTTGAGTCATTTCAATGCTGTCCGGCATTTCTGCGAAAAGTAAAGCAATGACCATGCCTTGTGCATAGATTCAACCGACGGAAATTTCTGATGAAATTCCTCTAAAATCCAGCCCGAATTCTGAATTTTCAGACGGGAAAAAAACAGCCTGAAATTCGCAAGTCAACTCCGGCGAATTTCCGTAAAAAACAGACCGCGCGATCAGCCTTTCAACTGCGCCATAATCTGGTCGGTAATCGCCTGAACCGCCATTTCGGCTTCGGGATCGCGATTTTCCATCGGCGCGGCGGACGACGCGACCTGGCAGGTAACACCTGGACGCCATTCCGCGTTGTCGCACAATTCGCATTCCTTCAGGCCGTGTCGCGGATCGGGAATTCCCAGGCTTTGTTTGATTTTCAACAAATCCTGCAATTGCGTCGGCGTCATGGTCTGCACCGGTTTCCCGAGCTGCGTCGCCACCAGAACCGTCCGGCAATACGCTTCGAGAATTTCCATTTTGAAATACGCGTCCTCGATGTTGTTGTGGCTCCAGGAAACAACGCCGTGGTTCGCCATTAAAATAACATTGTGCTTGTCCACCAGATCGGAAACCAGCTTTCCCATTTCCGGCGTGCCCGGCGTGCGATACGGCGCAATCGCCACCGACGCAAAAACTTCATATTCGGGAACCATGCACGTCGGCGGCTCGACGCCCGCCACGGCAAATCCCGTGCTGTAAGGCGGATGGCAATGACACGTCGCAACCGCTTTGGGCTGGCGCTTCATCATCTGCAAGTGCATGAGAATTTCGCTCGTGCGTTTCTTCGCGCCGCAAAGCTGGTTGCCTTCAAAATCCACGAGGCACATGTCCTCGGGTTTCATAAAACCTTTGCTCACCAGCGTCGGCGTGCAAAGCGCGATGTCCTCGCCCACGCGAATCGCCATGTTGCCGCCGTTTCCGTCCACATAAGCGCGCTGCCAGAGCCGCCGGCCCATGTCGCAAATCTGCTCCTTCAAAGCGTGGCAATAAGGCGAATTGAAAAACGCTTCCAGATCGGCTTTCGGGCTTTTCGAATTCAACCTTTTAGCGGGCGGCGTTAATTTGCCGTTCGTCGCCGCCGCTGATTTCGCCATGAAACCATTTCCTGACGGCCTTCCCGCAATTTCATAATCACGCAAAAAATCCCGCGCGGACGGTGTGAGAATCACGTCCTCCGGCAGCGCGCGAACGTCCTCGCCGTTGCGCTGCATTTCTTCCAAATCCCGAACACTGATGACTTGTTTCATGATAATCTAAATTCAAATCCGAAATCCAAAGGACGAAAGAAATCCGATACCCAAAATGAATGCCGCTTCAGATTTCGATTTTCGGATTTCATTTTACTTCCACGGCTTGTAAAAAATCTCATCCACGAGCGCGACATTGATTGCGTCAATCGGCGTCGGGCCGTCAAACGGCGCCGTCGCTTCCGTGCCTTCAGTAAAACCAATCGTCTGTCCAACGCCGCCGCCCAGATCGTCGTAAACCACCAGACTCGGATCCTTGCTCATGCCGGGCGGCGTTTTCAATCCATGCTGAAAATGTTCACGCGTGAACGGACTGACGATCAAAAATCGCCCGCCTTCCAGCGCGGGAACCGCCTGGCTCAACGTGACGCGACCGATGACAGTTCCGAGTCTCATGCGATAGCAAATCCGAATTCCGAAATTCGAAATCCAACGGAAATCCGAATGTTGAAACCAGAAACCCGAATCGCCCGCGAAGCGTTGAATTCAGATTTCGGATCTCGGGTTTCTTTCGGATTTCGGATTTCGATTTTCGGATTTTTCATTTCTCGTCCACAATTCCCACAATCATCCAGCGCGCCGGACTTTTCTTGTCACCCACCATTTTTCGAGTCGCCAAACCATCCGACGAAATGATCACGCGCTGATGCAATCCCGCGCCGTGCGGATCAATGGCAACCTGCGGCGCGCCCTGAGCTTCGCCCGAATGGTCAATCGGCTGGCAAATCACAAGCCGCCACCCCTCGAGGCTCGGATGCTTCCGGGTCGCGACTACATTGCCTTCAACGCGGGCCAGGAGCATAAAATCAATTTGAACCACCAATGAACACTAATGAACACGAATGCGAACAGGCAGGGCGCGTCAATCCTCTGCGCGCCGCCACAGCGTAAAAATTAAACAGAAGAAAACGAAGATAACCAGGGCCGGACGAGAAAACCTTCGTTTCCTTTGTTCCCTTCTGTAAAGGTTTTTCGGGGCGCACGGAGAGACGCATCCTACCGGCAACGGCTAATTCGTGTTCATTCGTGTCCATTCGTGGTTAATAAATCCTCAAATTGTCCACCATCACGCAGCGCCGCACCCGCGTGAACGTTTTCGGATTCGTGATGCCTTCGCCGGTCGGCGTGGCGACGGAAAAACTCAGATAACCTTCGCCGCCCAATCCAAGGCCGGACATGCTCGGTCCATTCTTCACAAACAGACTCGTGTCCAGCGCGCGCGCCATTGCCGTAATATTCTCCACGTCATGTGAATGAATAATCGCCGTGTGCTTGTAATTATGTTCCGCTTCGAGCGAGCGTTCGATTCCTTCCTCCACGTTTTTTACACGCACAATCGGCAGCATCGGCATCATTTGTTCTTCTTCGACGAACGGATGATTCGCGTCCGTTTCGGCAAACAACAATTGCGTGTCGGACCTGATTTCCACTCCCGCCGCGCGCGCCAGAACCGATGGATCTTTCCCGATAAATTCCTTGTTCACCGACGCATGACCGCAGCCGCCGCCCTGCCCTTCTTTGAACGTGAACGCCGCCTTCGTCAGCCGATCCAGTTGAGTTGAATTCAATTTCACCGCGCCGTTCTCAGTCATGCGCTGCATCAATTTCTCCGCAACGCTGTCGAGCACGAACACTTCCTTCTCGCCAATGCAAAGCAAATTATTATCGAACGACGCGCCGGAAATAATTGCCTTCGCCGCGCGCGTGGGGCAGCACGTGTCGTCCACAAGCACCGGTGGATTTCCCGGCCCGGCGCAAATCGCGCGCTTGCCGGTTTGCATCGCGGCCTTCACCACGGCGGGACCGCCGGTGACGCAAAGCAACCGAACGGCGTCGTGACTGCAAATTGCCTTGAAGGAATCCAGCGTCGGCGTTTCGACGATCGTGATGAGATTTTGAATTCCCGTTTCGCGCTCGATTGCTCTGTTGTATTCGCGCACGGCGAGCGCCGCGCATTTTGCCGCGCCGGGATGCGCGTTGAACACGACGCCATTTCCAGCCGCGACGATGTTCACGATATTTCCGCTTAACGTCGGAATCGAATGCGTCGAAGGCGTGATCGCGGCGACAACGCCAAACGGCGTGTATTCTTCCAGAGTAATTCCGTGATCGCCGCTGCGCGCGTCCGGTCGAAGCCATTCCACGCCGGGAACAAGTTTAATAATTTTCAGCTTCTCGATTTTATGATCGAGCCGGCCAATTTTGGTTTCCTCGAATTCAATTCTTCCCCACTCGACCGCATTTGCTTCGGCCATGGTTTTGACGATTTCAACCACCTTCGCCCGCGCCGCAACGCCTTTTTCGCGAAGCTGAAGATAACCTTCATGCGCCGCGGCGCACGCGTCGTTCGCGTCTGAGAAAACGCCATATTTCCCGCCGCGATTGGCGCTGATGCTGCCGCCGCTCACGCGATTTTTTTCACCGCAGCCGCAATCTGCTTTTGCCGGCGCGGAAATCGCCGCCGATTTCGCTGGATCAACCGAGCCGTTCAGACGACTCATCACTTCCGCAACCACATCTCGAATTAAAGTCTCGCTAACTGATCTCATATTTTTTCGGCCATGGATTTTCACACATGAAACACAGATTCGCCGCAGATTTCATAAATTCACTCATCAAAAAATTTTTGCGAAAACTGACGCAAACTGCGGATGCTTTATCTGTGTTCAATCTGTGTTTTATCTGTGGCTAGGTTTTCGCACTAAAAATTTCTTTTCCGAAAACATCCACCGTGTCCACGATTCCGATTATCACCGCGTCCACCGGAACTTCTTTCATGCCGGGAGCCATTCGCGCGCTGCTGCCCTGGCAAAACAAAACCATTTCGCCCACGCCCGCGCCGACGCTGTCCACGGCCACGATGGTATTCGCGCCGGGACGGAATTTCGTCGGGTCTTTGTCATCCACAAGCTGCGGGCGAAGCAACAAAAGTTTGCAACCCGACATGTTCGGGTCTTTCTTCGTGGCAACGACGGCGCCTTCGACTTTTGCGAGGAACATGGTTAAAAATCCGAAATTCGAAATCCGGAATCCGAAGAGCCGCCAAAAGCTGAAGTCCGCTCAGAGTCGAAAATCCGATCATTTCGGCTTTCGAACTTCGGATTTCTTTCGCTTTTCGGCATTCGGCGTTCGGATTTCATTTATTTCTTCTTCGGCAAAACCACTTCCACGTCCGAGTGCGGACGGGCAATGACATGCACGCTGACGACTTCGCCTTTAATGGATTTGATCGCCTGCGCGCCGGCGTCCACCGCGGCTTTGACGGCGGCGACATCGCCGACGACGACCGCCGTGACCAGCGCGTTGCCGACCTGCGTCATCGGCCCGGCGAGTTCCACATTGGCGGCCTTGAGCATCGCGTCCGTGCCTTCGACGAGTGCGACGAGTCCGCGCGTTTCGATGAGTCCAATTGCTTGATGAGACATAATGTTTTTACTGAATAGTTGATGGTTGAGAAGCGATGGAAAAATGCGAAGGCCGAAATCCGGCGTCCGAATTTCCGAAATTCGATATCCGCGTTTCCGAATCCGTTTTTCGGTTTTCTTTCGGGCTTCGGATTTCGGAATTCGGATTTTCCAAAAATCGTTTTACTTCGCGCGCGACGACGAGTTCTTCGTTCGTCGGAATGACCAGAATTTTCACCCGCGAGTCCGGCGCGCTGATAATGGATTCCCGCGCTTTCGCGGAACCATTTTTTTCCGAATCGAGAATGATGCCGAGATTGTCGAGATTCGCGCAAATCGCTTCGCGCAATTCCGGACGATTCTCGCCAATGCCGGCGGTGAATACGATTGCGTCCGCGCCGTTCAGTTCAAAAAAGTAACTGCCAATCCAGTGTCGCGCGCTTGCGACAAAAACATCAATCGCCATTTTAGCTGCAGCATTTCCTTTCGCAGCGGCCTCTTGAACTTCGCGAATGTCGTTGGAAACGCCGCTCAATCCTTTCAGGCCGGATTCTTTGGAAAGCTGGCGCTGCGCTTCCTCGATGCTGATGCCTAACGCTTTGACAGCGTACGGAATCGCCTCGGCATCGAGATCGCCGACGCGATTGTTCTGCGGCAAACCGGATTGCGGACTCATGCCCATGCTGGTGCCGATTGCCGCGCCGTTCAGAATTCCCGTTACGCTGGAACTTCCGCCGAGATGACACGAAATGACGCGAAACGGTTTGCCGGAAATTTTCGTTTTCCCGCCGTCCACGTAAAGATTTTGCGCGCGTCGGGCGACATCTTCGCGCCCGAGCATTTCGGCGGAACGTTCGGCAATAAATTTGTGGCTCGCGCCGTGAAAACCGAATCGCCGAATGCCCGCGTCGTGCCATTTTTGCGGAACGGCGTATCGCATCATCGCTTCCGGCGCGAATTGGTAAAATGCCGTTTCAAAAAGTCCGACGAGCGGAGTGTCAGGCATTCGTTTCGCAAACAATCTGATGCCGGTGATGTAAGGCGGATTGTGCGCGGGAGCGAGGCCGCTGTAATCCGCCATGGCTTTCAAAACGCGCTCGTCCAATCGGGCGCAGCCGGAAACATTTTTCGCGAGAACGGTTTTGAAGCCGACCGCCGCGAGTTCGTTTTCATTTTGAATCGCGCCGGCGTTTTTCAATTCCGCCAAACAATTCTCAATCGCCTGCGCGTAATCCGTCACACGCTCGAAGCCGCCTTTATGCAGCATCCGCTCCGGCGTGTTCGAAAAATCGAACAGCCGCCACTTGAGCGAAGTCGAGCCGATGTTGGCGACGAGAATTTTCATAAACCACGAATGGACACGAATGAACACGAATCAGAAAACCATTCGTTCCCATTCCAATTTCGCATGCTTGAAATTAAGCAGCATTCCGACGCGAAGTTTTGTAATGCGAAGATAATTGAGCATCTGGCCTCGTTCAGGGTCAGTGATGCAATCAATAACTTTTGCATCAACCACGACGGAATCGAATGCAATGAGATCGGGAGTAAAGACACCGACGGTTTCAGATTTGTATTCGATATTAAATTTTGGCTGTTGCTTGAACGGGATTCCACGATGCCTGAATTCAACAACGAGCGCATTCTCGTAAGGCTTCTCATGAAAGCCGTGGCCGACGCCGTTGAGAACTTCAATCGCCGCACCAACGATTTGATAAACTTCGTCTTTGAGCAGCAATCTTTCATTCGTGTCCCATTCGTGTTCATTCGTGGTTGCAAATCATTGCAGCCATTTCCCAAGCCCGCCGAGTCCTTCGTGCGGACGCGGAATCACCTGCACGCTGACGACCTGGCCGACTTGCGCCGCGGCGGCAGCGCCGGCATCGGTCGCGGCTTTGACAGCAGCGACGTCGCCGCGGAAAAATCCGGTGACGTATCCGCTGCCGATTTTTTCCCAGCCGGTCAATGTGACGTTCGCGGCCTTGAGCGCGGCGTCGGCGGCTTCGAGCAAGGCGCAAAGGCCTTTGCATTCAATCATTCCAATTGCTTGTTGAGCCATAAAACTGGTTTTGAGTTTTTGAGTTTTGGGTTTCGGGTTATTTTTTCGCGCCATTTTCACCGACAAACGCGCTCAGCAAATCTTCGTGCGGACGCGCGAGAATATGCGAACTGACAAGTTCGCCGACTTTCGACGCGGCTTTGGAACCGGCGTCCACGGCAGCTTTCACGCTGCCGACATCGCCCTGGCAAAGAACCGTGATCAGTCCGCCGCCGATGGGAATGGTTTTGACCAGGCGGACGTTGGCGGCTTTCACCATCGCATCGCTGGCTTCGATGCTGCCGACGTAGCCTTTCGTTTCGATCATGCCTAATGCTTCGCTCATAATTTTTCGTTGATAATTTTAGTTAGGAGTTCAGATAAATTCTTTTGACGTGGTCAGGAAATCAATTCGACCGGCGTTTCCGGCCGCAGATTGCACGCGTTGCCTTCGTCGGTATCAATGTGAACTTCGAGTTTGAAACTCTTGTCCACGCGGCACAGCATTTTGTCCAACGTGATTCCGCACGGGCCGCCGATTTTCAATTTCATTTCGCCACCGGGTTTTACGCGGTAAAATTCCGCGTCGGCAGGCGACATGTGAACATGCCGCAACGCGCGAATCACGCCCTCGTTCATTTCGAAAAATCCCGCCGGCCCCATCAACATGCAGCCCAGCGTGCCTTTGATGTCGCCGGAAAGTCGCAACGGCAAATCAAAACCCAACGCGATGCCGTCCGTGTATGAAAGCTCCACCTGATTGATATTGCGGCACGGACCGAGAATTCGCAGGTTCGAAATCACGCGGCTTCGCGGGCCAATCAGCGTGAGCGTTTCCTTCGCCGCGAATTGCCCTTCCTGATAAAGCCATTTATGAACGGTAAGTTGATGGCCTTTTCCAAAAAGAATTTCCACCGCCTCCTGCGTGAGATGACAGTGCCGCGCGCTGATATTCACGACCAGCGGATTTGGCGCGGACGCAGTGGTCGGCAACGGTTTGCCGAGCCGCTGATAAACGGCCTGGCGAACCAAATGTTCCACAACCGCGCGATGCAATGTCGAACCCGAACTTGCCATACAATTTCCGCCACTTTGCCAGAATTTAGAACTTCGTCAACAAAATTCTTGCAAAAGTTTCCAAAATCTTTCAAAGTATTGCCAGATGCAGGCAGAAGAACGTCATCAACGCATTGCAAACTATCTTCAAAAGGTGGAATTTGCCTCGCTCGAAGAACTGGCAAAACACGTCAATGCTTCCGTTTCCACAGTTCGACGCGATCTGACCCTGCTCGAAACCACCGGCACTTTAAAGCGCACGCACGGCGGCGCGCGCCTGCTCGCCCCGGCTTCGGATGAATTTACTTTTTCAGCGCGCGACACGCATCAGCTCGAAGAAAAAGATGCGATTGGCAAAACGTGCGCGGAACTGATTCAGCCGAACCAAAGTGTCATCATTGACGCGGGCACAACGACCTATCACGTCGCGCGTTATCTGGAGGAAAAAACGCCGCAAATCATCACCAATTCCCTGCCCGTTGCGAATCTTTTTGCGGGAGCGAACCGGCTTGAAGTAGTTGTTTCCGGCGGCGTGATTTATCCAAAGCTCGGTGTTCTCGTCGGTCCGCTCGCGGTCGAGGCGTTCACGAAAATTCACGCTGATGTCGCGATCATGAGCGCGGGCGGAATTGCGCTGGAAGGCATCAGCAATTCGCATGGCCTCTTGATTGACATCCAGCGCGCCATGATCAATGCGGCGCAGCGCTTGATTTTTTGTTTGGACCACACAAAATTTGGCCGGCAATCCGTCCTGCCGCTCTGCGGTCTGGAATGTATTGACACGATTGTCACCGACAGCAAAGCGCCAATGGAGTTGGCGGAAAAATTCCGCGCAAAAGGAATTGAAGTGGTCGTTGCGCCAGGCGGTGGAACATCGGATGCGAGTTCCGCGCGTTAGTTTTCGACGCAGAGGCGCATAGATGTTCAGTTCTCATCTCTAATGCGGATGAATGTGCCGCAAAATATGCGGGCGTTCCAATCCGTGGGCCAGCATGAGCGCTTCGTCGTTGAGCAATTCAACCGTCGGACCGTCCGCGACGACCTGTCCCTTGTCGAGAACGATGGCGCGCGAGCATAATTCAACCGCGAGTTCCAGGTCGTGAGTCGCTATCAGTTTCGTGGCGGAAATTTCCCGGAGAAGACTTTTGAATTCCCGGCGTCCGCGCGGGTCCAGATCACTTGTCGGCTCGTCGAGAACAAGAACGGACGGCTCGCACGCCAGCACGCCCGCAAGGCAGACGCGGCGTTTTTCGCCGTGACTCAAATGATGCGTCGCGCGCGAGCCGAATTTTTCAAGCCCGACCTGGAGAAGCGATTTCGCCACGCGAGCCTCTACTTCCGATTCCGTCAAACCGAGTTGTTGCGGGCCGAACGCGATGTCCTCGTGAACCGTTGGACAAAACAGTTGGTCGTCCGGGTCCTGAAAAAGTAATCCAACCTGCCGGCGAATTTTTTCCAGGTTGTTCGCGCGGATGGATTCGCCGAACAATTTCACAGCGCCGTTCGCCGAGGATTCATCGGGCAAAATGCCGTTCAAATGCAACAGCAGCGTGGATTTCCCGGAACCATTCGGGCCGAGCAACGCGACGCATTCGCCCGGCTCGATTTGAAAACTCACGCCGCGCAACGCTTCCGTGCCGTCATGGTAGCGATAGGTCAGATTCGTGATTTCGATGGCGGCGCTCATTTCCAGCCGCGCGCGCACATCGCGTGGTAAATCCGCTCGGCGCGTTCGGAAGCGCGCACGAAAAGTTGCCCGACGACGGTGGACATCGCGCGCCATTGAAATCGCCGTCCGCGCGAAAACGTCCGGCTCATTCTCGCGCGGCGCATTCGTTCCGCTTCGTCCCCGAGCACAAAAAGATAACGGTGCATCAAAGCGATTGTGGTAATCAGCAATCCCGGAACTCGAACAGCTTTCAGCGCGCGAAGAATTTTGCTGAACGGCGTTGTGTTGGAAACCAGAATAACCGCGAACAAACATAGCGCGCTCCTCGTCGCAATTTCCCGCCAATCCGCGCGTCCGGCGGGCTGAAGCGCATTCATCAGCGCAACGCCTGACACGAATGGCGACAAAACCAAAATCCGTTTCGCCAAAAAAATCGCCGGCAATCGGCTGAACAAAACAGTGACTCCAAGCAACACCGCGACGCCCGCGAACCATCCACTCATTCGCCACGGGACCAGCGCGGTCCCGATGATAACGACGAGCGCGACGCTCAATTTCAGTCCGGTTGGCAGACGATGCACCGGACTGTCGGGAAAACCGTGATGAGGATTAAGCCATCGTGAACTCATGTGAGTTTCAGTTCGCGGGTCGCTCCGAAGATTTTACCGGAACGAGCATTCGTCCGAGAAAAATCGCGAGACCAAACACCACAAGCGAACCGAGCGCGCCCGCAATCGCCGTCGCGCCCACCGCCCAATGAATTCCCGGCGCATGATAATCCGGCGCGAGCGCTGGAACGGTGTGCGAAACCGCCTTGAGTCCAAATCCAAATTTTGCGGCCACTTGTTCCAAACCGTCCGGCCAGGAACAGGCGAACGGCGCGACAAATATCGCGATGCCTAAAGTCGCGAGTAATCCATAACGCGTCACTTGATTTCCGCGCTTTGGTCGGTCCGCTTCGATTTGCGCCGTCATTTCCGGCCGTGTTCGTTCAATCGCAAGCAACACGAGCGCGCTGATCAGCGCTTCACCGATGCCGATGAGCATGTGAACGCTCGTCATCGCCGGAAATCCCGCCGACCACGCCACCGTTCCGGACCACGCGAGTTGTCCCGCGCAACCAATGGAAGCCAAAACGACCGAACACCAGCCCGCGAAAGCGATTGCCGTCACGCGCCCGCGAAGGCCGGGAAGAAATCGGGAAACGAGCCGGTAAATCACATAGCCGCTCACCGAATCGAGAATCGCCATATTGAAAATATTCGCGCCAAGCGCCATCACGCCGCCGTCTGCAAATAAAAAACATTGCACGATGAGAACCGTCGCAACGACAACAACCGCCGCGCCCGGCCCGAGCAATGCCGCGATCAGCGCCCCGCCAATCAGATGTCCAGACGTTCCGCCCGCGATGGGAAAATTCACCATTTGCGCGGCAAACAAAAAAGCGGCGGAAAGTCCGAGTAACGGAATTTTGCGCGGCGGCAACTCGCGTTTCACCTGGTTCAACGCGAATCCCAGTCCGATTGCGGAAAGCGCGGCGGTGATTGCCGCCGTTTTTCCGTCAATAAATCCATCGGGTATGTGCATGATCGGTTTGTAAAAAATCTCGCTGTAAAAAATTCCCGTAATACTGACTCGGCGAAACGTAATACCACAATCCGATGAAGGTCAAGGGCGCGAAAACCCGCGAATGCAATCACCCGCCAATTTTTTTCTAATCCGCGGAAAGTGCCGCGGTTTTTGGAAAAAAACAAATTGCGCCAGAAAAACTTTTTCGGTTGAAAACACCGTTTCGTACTGTTACAAAATCCTGTTATATCCAACCAGTCCGATCCGAGATAAATTTGCCTGTTTTGTCCGAAAAAATTGTCCGGAGTAAATCTGAGAAAAAACCATGAAGACACATTCAATAGCAGCTCGTGTTACGCTCGAAATGATCGCGTTTTGCGGTTCAGTTTCTCTCCTTCTGCTTGCCGCCGGATGCTCTGTACGAATACATCGTTATTCCGACAGCCAGATCTCCAGGCTCGCGGCATCGCCCGGCTGGAATTTGCCGGATGAGGACACAATGGTTTTTCGATACGAATCGCGTGACGGGCATGCCACATTGGAAAGCCCGCGCGTGCTGTTGGTGTTTGAAAATATCAATCCCGAGCAACAGAAAGCTTTCCATTTTGAAAACGAGGAACAGATGGTGCAGACTGGCGGAGATGGTATCTCGTCGGTTGAGGCAGCATACGGGAACGGCAAATCGAGCATCCGCTTCCACTCTGCTTACTCCAATGGAACAAACGTAATCCAATTCGGCGATCAAACCGTCCGGCTCATCAAAAATGGACGAGGTTTGCTGGCGGGCGATCTATCCGTTGATTTAAGCAGCGGCAGGAAAATTGTCCATTTGGCGGGATCGAAAGCATGGCT
>DASSNZ010000142.1:0-6044 GCA_035701135.1 Verrucomicrobiia bacterium | reverse complement strand
GGTCCCGCTTGTGTCCGTTCGAATGTCCTGCCGGTTATAGCTGGGTTTCTGATCGGCAAATTGCGTCAATCCCGGAACGATTTTTTCCAATGCTCCGGTTGGAGGCGGCGGCTTTGCTCCGCTATAAGTCATGACCAAATTTCCAATCCAGAAAGTAAATGGGGAAGTTGGATAACCGCTATAAGAATTGTAATCAAATGCAATACCGGGGACATTCGCGAGGTTGTTTTGCGTGTGATCTATCGGCACTGAAATGTGTACCCATCCGTTCGAGGCGCTGCCGGGAATTGTTGGTCGTCCAAACTCCTGATATCCATAATTGGCATTAATTATCCCCACCCCTATCGTTCCGAAATTTCCGGACCCATCTGGCACCTGGTTTGAAGCGACCAAAATATCAAATGAAATTTCACTAAAATTATTCATGTCCACTTCGGTCGTAAAATCATAGCCGTATTGATTGCCGAAAGTTCCGAAAAACACATCCTGATTTCCGGTCCCATCAAATGGAGTATCAATCCTCAAAGATCCCGCCGTTGGGCCGGCATTTGGATCCAGCGTTGTTACATCATTCGTTATGGGCGTATTGTTGCCCGGCAAGTTGTACCAGTATAGCCAAGATGCTACACTACCACTCCCGGCAAAAGGTTCCGTATTGCCACCCGTATCAAAAATATTTGTGTACGAGCCTTGAGGAAATTGCGCCTGCGATGTAATTGCGGAACTGACAAATGCCAAGATTACCAAAGCGATGAGGAAGCTTAAGTTCCGGGTAAAAATCCCCATCGATCCACTTATAGCCCATGTAACATCACGTGTTTTTAGGAATATGTTTCGTTTCATATTGTTGATACGTTTGGTTGTTATTCAAATTAGCTAACTGGGAAGCAACTCACGATTTTAAATCCGTTCAGGCAAAGTTTTGACAAAAAATGGAATTCCGGGCGCGGTCTTTTGCATGTGTTTAAGAGAGTCTATTATATCTTCGGTCCGTTTCATGTCATCAAAAGTGGGGACATCCTACGATTCTCCATGCCACCCTCAATCACCAGATGCGACTGTCCACATCCCTTTTGGAGTTGTAAGAGTGCCGGTGCCGATGGTTTGTTCCATTTTAAGCGCCTCGACATGGCCATCGTGAAACAGATAATTGAACCGGCTGTTATGCGCCTTGTACAAGAGAGCGCCCTGATCCTGGCTGACCTGATCATCCGGATTTTGCCCGCGTGCGGTTTTGTCCAGCTGATATAACTCTGTTGCGGATGACTCCGGCCCGATGCAGATGCACGTCCAGATGTTTCCCGCCACTTGTTGACCGCTGGTCTGTTCCACAAGCAGGAGGCTTCCGGCGGGATCCTTGACCACGGATGTTTTATATCCTGGGGCATCCCAATCAGGGCCGGCAGCTTTGTCTTTGAGAACTTGCCAGTAAATACCGACCCCAAGCCGACCATTCTGCATCAGATTAGGTAACGGATATTTTTTGTTCATCGGATTGACTTGATAATCCGAACTCCACTTCGGCCCTACGCCGACCATCGCATAAGATCTTAATGCAAAAAACGGGTCTGTACCGCCCACCCAATTCACTTTTGGAAATTTATCCGCCGGACACACCAAAGTCTTTGAAGCCTGTTCAGGGTACAAAGAACCTTCAGCCAAATCTCTGTCCGATGTTTTGCCTCCCAAATATTTATTCAAAAAATCGTCCCACGACTCCTGAACGCTGAAGTTTGGGTCTTCGTAGCCCGCCGGAGGATAGGCATCGTTGTGATCGCCGATAAATAAACTGAACGCCAGACCAAGTTGCTTCATATCCGAAGCACATTGTATGCGCAAAGCCTTGGATTTCGCCCTGGCAAGCGATGGAAGCAATAACGCCGCTAAAATCGCAATGATCGCGATCACGACCAGCAGCTCAATCAGGGTGAATCCGCGTGAAATCACGCGGAAACTTCTTCCAACAGAATTCCAACGTGGTAGAGATAAATTCATTCGAAGCTCTTTCACCGGTTCACCAACTGAACATGCATTCTTTTGGTAATAATATATTTTTTCCCGGGCGGCGGCGGCGGAATGGTGATTCCGGCTGTTGCGGCAAACTCTTCAAAGTTCGCGGGCCGTCGGCGATTTTGTACAAGCCATCGTCGAAGATACCTGTCCAGTTCGGTCAGATCCGGCTCGCCGTTGGCCTGCACCGCAACGGATTGTGAACCAGCCGTTACTTGCGTGGAATCCGACAGGTGATTCGCCGGCGCTGCATTGGTCATCTGCGCCGGTGGTGCAGCCGATGAAAGCTCGTTTTTATGACAACCTGTGACAAGCGCGACACTTCCGCCCGTCGCGAAACAAAGAATCAATATGCGTTTGAATTCACACCAATAACTTTTTTGGAAAGATTTAAAAAAGGACGTCATGCTGAACAGGTCGCCTCGAATCGCAACGATTTTTAAAAACTATAGCGCGCCATTACGTTTTGCCCTGTCCTCAAAAATATGGACAAATGTCATAATTCGCATAATCGCTCAGAATTGTGCTTTCAAAGCGCATCCGAAGCAATTGCAAAGCATGGTGAATTCAACGGCGATCCGTGAGGAATTTTCCGCTCATCATCTCTGGGTTCCAGTTGCGCGCCGACTTTC
The DNA here is from genome assembly GCA_035701135.1 of Verrucomicrobiia bacterium. Lineage (GTDB taxonomy): Bacteria > Verrucomicrobiota > Verrucomicrobiia > Limisphaerales > DASXHY01 > DASXHY01. The sequence goes on along the minus strand of DASSNZ010000142.1, from coordinate 3,402 downwards.
ACCCATCGGCAAATGCGCGTATTTGGCGACGGCTTGCGCGCGGGAACGGACATGAAGTTTTTCGTAAATGCGCCGGATATACGTGTTCACCGTCGGAACACTGATGTTCAATGCGTCGGCAATTTCCTTGTAAAGATAGCCGCGCGCGAGCCTTTCGAGGACTTCGCTTTCGCGCGGCGAAAGATCTTCGCATCCGGTTTCGGTTCCTGGCGCGCGAAAGGATTGCACCACTTTTCGCGCAATGTTGCTGCTCATCGGCGAGCCGCCGGCATGGACATTTTCGAGCGCGGCCAGCAGATCGTTGCGCGGAGTTTGTTTGAGCAGATAACCGCTCGCGCCCGCGGCCAGCGCGTTGAAAATATGGTCGGCGTCCTCGTAAACCGTGAGCATCACGAATTGCGTTTCGGGCAGCAACGGCTTGAGTTTCCGCACGCATTCGATGCCGCTGATTCCGGGCAAATTAATATCCATCAGAACAACGCCCGGTTTTTCGCGCGGCAAAATCGCCATCGCGCTTTCCGCGCTGCCATGTTCGCTGGAGCAATGAAATCCCGCCGCGCGACCGATCCACCCGGCCAGAATTTCCCGGGCGGGCGAATCGTCTTCAATGATGGAAACGGCAATGCTCACGGACGATTTCATTTTATAGCTGGCATCCGGTGGCCGCTTGTCGTCAGTTTTGGTTACAGGTTCAATCCGCTTCATCGTCTTATTGAATGTTGCGGCGCGACTTTGACAGAAAAACTCACGGTCGTGCCTTCGCCGGGAAAACTTTTAATCCGGCACTCGCCGCCGATTTCGCCCAGCCGCTGCCGCATGTTCGCCAAACCGTTTCCGCGTCGCGCAAAGCGTTCCTGCTCCGGCGTTATTTCGCGAGTCGCGTTCACGTCAAATCCTTTTCCGTTGTCCGAAACCGTCAGAACAAAACCGTCCGGCTGAATCGCAAGCGTGATTCCAACCTCGGTCGCGCCGGAATGTTTCACGACGTTGTGCAAGGCTTCCTTGACAGCGAGAAACAGATTGTGCCGGACTTCCGCGGTCAGCGGCCACGCGGGGAGATGCATTGGAACGTCGAGCCGGCAACGGATTCCCGCCGCGCCCAGATAATCCTGGGTCAATTTTCCAAGGTAAGTCGCCAGACTGTCGAGCGTGTCGTGCTGCGGATTCACGGCCCAGACAATTTCGTCCATCGCGCGCGTCAAATCTCGCGCCGTGCTGTAAATCCGATCCAGATGAATCGCCGTGTGCGGCGGGGAATCCAGCAACGCGGATTGGCTCAACAAAACAATGCGCGTCAGGCTCGCGCCGAGATCGTCATGAATATCCTTCGCAATGCGCGCCCGTTCCCGCTCGACGGCGCGCTGGCGTTCGAGTTTTTCAACCCTGAGCCGCAGTCGCCGCCGCGCCAAAGACCAGACGCTCCCGCTCACAATTCCCATCAAAAACAAGGCGGCCAAAACCCGAAACCACCACGTTTGCCAGAAATGCGGCATCACCGTGAACGCGAAGGACGCGCCGGTTTCGTTCCAGATTCCATCGTTGTTGCAGGCAATGACATGGAAAACATAACGGCCAGGCGGAAGAAAATTGTAAGGGACGGAACGTTTCGCGCCCGCGTCCACCCAATCGGTTTCCAAACCTTCGAGACGATATTTGAACTGGACTTTCTGCGGCGCGACAAAGCTCAAAGCTGCGTAGCGGAATTCAAAGCGATTGTGCCCGGGCGGAATTTGCAGCGACGAGTCAGAACCAAGAATCGAGGATGGACGTTGACCGTTTGTGCCCTCTTCCAGCTTCCACGTTCCATCTTCCCAGTTTTTTCCGTCCACGAGGAATTGTTCGATCACAACCGGCGGCGGAAGATGATTGATTTTGACATTGTCCGGATCCACGACGACAAGTCCTTTGCTGGTCGGAAACCACAAGCGCCCATCCTCCGTGCGGCAACCGGCCGGTTGCGAGCCGCCGGAGCATTCCAGCGTCGGCAAACCGTCGCCCTTGCCCAGAGTCAAACATTGAACCGAATTGGTTCGCCCGTCCGCGCAGAGGCGCAAATCCTCTTTGCTCACGCGAAAAATTCCCGCGTGCGAACTGAACCAGAAATTGCCGCGTCCATCGTCTTCGATATCGCAAATAATGTCGTTCGGAATTCCGTTGCTGACGCTGATGACGCTGAATCGCCCGTCCTTCAGCCGGTCCAATCCTCCGCCGAACGTGCCAATCCATAACACTCCTTCCTCATCGAATCGAAGGCATTGCACGAAATCGCTGGAAAGGCCGTCCGCCTTGCGAAATTGCTTCAGTTTGCCATTTTTCAATTTGCCCAGACCGCCACCTAACATTCCAAACCAGATTGTTCCGTCCTTGTCCCGCGCGATCGTGCGCACGTCCGGAAATGCCAGCCCATTGCTCAGGCCGTACCAGGTTGCGCGAGCATTTTTGTAATGCATCAGACCCGAGCCGGTCCCAATCCATGAATCGCCATTTTCCGCGTGAAGCTGCGCGACCATCGGAACGGACACGTTTTCCAATCCGGGCGCGATTTCAAAAAAGCTATCCCGTTTTCTCAACAGGCCGCCGCCCCAGGTTCCCGCCCACAACGTGCCTTGCGCGTCCTGCGAAACAGACCAGACGAACAAATTGGAAATGCCTTCCGCCACGCCAAAACGCGCCCAGTTTCCGTCATGATAATCATACAGACCCGCGCCTTCGGTTCCGATCCAGACATGATTATTTTTTGCGGCGCACACCGAAAGCGCCACATGCCCCTGCCATTGGTCCGGCGGATTGAGCACTGTGACTTTTCCCGCGTGCAATTCCACCAATCCATTTCCGGTACCGATCCATAAATTCCCTTCGCGATCTTCGCACAACGCACGCACCCAATCGCTCGGCAATCCGTTAGTGCGGCTGAACGAAAGCGTTTTGCGGTCGGGAAAACTCATATAAACTCCGCGATCCACAATTCCCGCCACGACTCCGCTTTGCCGCGTTTCAATAAATGCCAGCGCCGCGTCAACTCCCCACGGCGTCGCGCCCAAATCCTCCACCCAACGCGCGTCCAGATAACGTCGCAATCGTCCGCCGCGCGCGACCCACACGCCGCCTTTTCGGCTCGCGCAAACGCCTTGCACGTAGGTGTCCGGCGCGTCCGTGCTGAATTCCACCGGCTTGAGATGATCGTTCTCCAATGTGAACAACGAGCCGCTTTCCAAAACCCAGATTGTTCCATCCGTATCTCTGGCCAATGCGACCGTTTCCGCCGCGGCCTTGACGGCCGGCGGGAGAATCAATCCGTCCCGAACCCGCGCCATCCAACCGTTCACGCCGAGAATCCAGATGTCGCCCGCCTTGTCCTGCGCCATTGAAATAATCCGTCGCCCGTGCCAGGCGTGGGTCATT
>DASSNZ010000141.1:0-8893 GCA_035701135.1 Verrucomicrobiia bacterium | reverse complement strand
CATTTTCAATTTGAGATTTGCGACAGGTCGTAAGCCGCGACAACAGGCGTTCCCGGCTTGCCGTTGCTGTCAATCGGCGTGTATTTCCATTGTATCTTTTTAAACGAAAGCGTGACGAATTCAGTCGGGCGATCCTCACCGATTTCGCCGCTGGTTTTAACGCTGGAAATGGTCACGTCGCTCATCGTGACCTTGTAAAATTCGTTCGTGCCGTTCGCCGAATCGCGCAATGTCAAAACCACCGTGCCAAGATTCTTTGGAGCGGCGCAATTCACGTAAAGCAACGGCGATGCTTTATCGAGCGGCTTGGAAATGGAAATGGTTGTAAACGTGGGAGACGTTGTGCCGCCGCCGCCTACCATGGCGGTTCCGGCGCTCACGCCGAAAGAAAACGACTCCACAACGATGTCGTTGGTGTGGTTGAAAGCGGTGGATTCGCCGGGAATTCCCGGGATGGAAAGAAAAATTTCATACGCGCCGGCCGCCCGGAACAATCCCAAACCGCTCAACGCCGCGACGCAAAAGAAAATCCGCAAATGTGATTTCATTCACATTTGTTCTACCTGCGAGTTTGCGTCTTGCAAAGGCATTTCCAACGAGAAGCGGCGTTTGCCTTTTCATTTTCCCGCCCAAATTCCTTAAAATATTTTTTTTCACGAGAACTTGTTTGCGTTCCGCGCGGACTTCAGGCGAAATCAGCATCCCAAATTTTTTATGAAAAAGAAAAGCTCGACCACGAAATCGAAACGCAGTGATGAATCGCAGTTGCTGGAACTCCTGAAAAAAGTTTTGCCCAAAGCCGCGCCCGACCCCGAACTGGCCGGAAAAATCTACGATGCCATCGAAGCGGAACTCAAAGCCAAATCGCGCGTCAGCGCCTTCGAAAAATTTTGCGCGAAAATCGAATTGCCCGATCTTGAAGCGAAAACACTCGACGACGTAAAACTCCAACTCAGCTCCGCGTTCGGCGACGGCGATCTCACGATCAAACCCAACAAAGGCGAGAAAAATCTGGCGGTCGAAGTTTCGCTGCCGGACGGAACGCAATTGCAAAGTAAAATTCCCGTTCGCGCCGTCGCGGCGGAAGAGGATGGCGAACCGGAATTCACGCCGAAGTTCGTGCCGTTTCCCGTCAGTCTGCCGGGCGATCCCGAACTGATTTTCATGCTGGCAAAACGCGAAAATCTTTCGCCCGACGAAGCCGGCATCGCGCTTTCAAAAGCGGAGGAGGATTTCTGGGCGTCCAAAACCGGGCAGAAATTATTGCGGGACCGCGTGGAGCGCAGCTTCCCGGAATTCATCTCGCGCGCGCCGGCCGGTTTGCTCGGCGACGGCGGATTGAAGCGGCATTATAAATTGCCCGAGCCGTTGAAAATCCTGCGCCCGGCAATGCCAAAAAAGCGTTGATACGAATGGATTTATTTCCCGTGCGGACGGCGCGCGCGAATTATAGTAGCTTTGTTTCATGCGAATCGGTTCGCTCACATTGCCATCCAATTTGTTTCTCTCGCCTCTGGCGGGATACACGAATTTGCCGTTCCGGCTGGTCGTCCGCGAACTGGGCGGCGTCGGGCTTTGCACGACCGATCTCGTCAACGCGCGTTCGCTTCTCGAAAAAAATCCAAAAGCGCTGAAGCTCATCGAAACTTCTCCCGCCGACAATCCGCTCGCCGTGCAATTGTTCGGTTCCGTGCCGGAAGAAATGCGCGACGCCGCAGCGTATCTGGAATCCATCGGCATCGCGTCGGTGGACATCAACATGGGTTGTCCGGTCCGCAAAATCACGAAAGTCGGCGGCGGCTCGGCGATGATGACCGAACTGGAAAAAACCGCCGCGCTGGTCAAAGGAATGGTGGACGCCGTGAAAATTCCCGTGACCGCGAAAATGCGCCTGGGCTGGGACGATCAGAATATTACCGCGCCGGATCTGGCGCGCGCGTTGGAAGATGCCGGCGTCGCGACGATTTTCATTCATGGCCGGACGCGCGAGCAGGGTTTCGGCGGAACCGTGAACCTCGCCGGAATTCGCAAAGTCGTTGAAGCGGTGAAAACCATTCCGGTCATCGGCAACGGCGATGTCATCACGCCGCAGGCCGCGGAAAAAATGTTTAACGAAACCGGTTGCGCGGGCGTGAGCATCGGTCGCGGCGCGTTTTATGATCCATGGATTTTCAAACGCTCGCTGCGGTTTTTGGAAAGTCGAAGAGTGAGAAACGAGAGTCGAGCGCCGGAAGCTCTTTTGCCTTCGACCCTCGACGTTCGACCCTCGACCGATTTGCCGCCGGAACCGCCGTTTGAAGAACGCATTCGCGTGATGCGCCGGCATTTGGATTTGATGATTCAGGTCTTTGGCGAGGAACTCGGCTGCCGGATGTTTCGGAAAGTTGCGCCGTGGTATTCCAGGCGATTCGGCCCGGTCAATGAGTTCAACAAAAATGTGGTGCGGATTTCAACGCTCGCCGAATTCAACGAAGTATTGGAAAATTACCTGCGCTGGCGTCGGCAATTTCTGGATGATTCCGGCGAATTAAAACCCAAATTCCAGCCGCCGCCGCTGGTGGCGTCATTCATGCAGGAACCCGCCGCCGCGCAACGCCAGCAAATTCCCGTGCCGAAAGGCCCGGTGGAAGTGTGGTGAGTTTTGAAAGTCGCGAGAAAGATTCTCACGTTCAATGATCGCCGTTGGCTCGGACTTTCAATCCGCTGATGAGCAGCGCGGGCAAAATGAATTCGTGATCATCATCGGTCCAGATGCTCACGCGACCGCCGCTCGGTGAAACATGCGCGTGGCCCGGCGTGGGGACGTTGTATTCGCGCCCATCTGCCATATGCACCGCAAACGGAAAAAGCGGCTGCGCCTGAAGCCTTTCGCGAATGTCCTTTGTCATAGTTTTATTGTAGCGGAATTCAGAAGCGGAAGCAATCGCACCCGACAACTTTCAGCAACAGCATCTCCTCGGAAGAGCGAGTTACACGAGCACCAAAATCTTCCGAGAATCAGAAAACTGGAAGATTATTAGATGCAACGTTTCGGAATTTCTGAATAGTCAGCGTTGCTTCGCGCATTGCGCCTTTGCTCCGTTGCGCATTTGCGTTAATTCTGTGGCGTGAAACAATTCGACTTTCTGGTTCTCGGAAGCGGCATCGCCGGGCTGACCTTCGCGTTGAAAGTCGCGCCGCACGGACGCGTCGCGATCATCACGAAAAAAAACAAGGCGGAATCCAACACCAATTACGCGCAGGGCGGCATCGCGGCCGTGACGAGCAAAGAAGATTCCTTTGAGATGCACGTGCGCGACACGCTCGAAGCCGGCGCGGGACTTTGCAATGAAACCGTCGTGCGCGACATCGTTCAGGAAGGCCCGGCGCGCGTCCAGGAATTGATTGATCTCGGGATGAAATTTTCCGAACGCGAAGCCGCAAGCGAATCCGGCGGACGCGAACTGGATCTGGGCCGCGAAGGCGGCCATTCGATGCGACGCATTTTGCACGCTAAAGATGTCACGGGCCGCGAAATTGAACGCGCGTTGCTGGCCGCCATTGCCGCGCGTCCTAACATCAGGGTTTTTGAAAATCATTTTGCCATTGACCTCATCACCAGCGAAAAACTCGGCTATGTCGGCGACAATCGCTGCATCGGCGTTTACGCGTTGAACAAGGCGACGGGCGCGGTGGAAACTTTTTCCGCGCCAATAACGCTGCTGGCCACGGGCGGTTGCGGAAAAGTTTATCTTTACACGACCAATCCCGATATCGCGACCGGCGACGGCGTGGCGATGGCGTATCGCGCCGGCGCAAAGATCGCGAACATGGAATTCATCCAGTTTCATCCGACGTGCCTTTATCATCCGAAAGCGAAATCGTTTTTAATCAGCGAAGCCGTTCGCGGCGAAGGCGGCGTGCTTAAAACCATTGACGGAAAAGAATTCATGGACGCATATCATCCGCTGAAATCCCTCGCGCCGCGCGATGTTGTGGCGCGCGCGATTGACAGCGAGATGAAAAAAAGCGGCGCGGAACACGTTTTGCTCGACATCACGCACAAACCCGCAAAGTTCGTCATCGAACGGTTTCCTAACATTTACGAAACGTGCCTGCGATTCGGGCTGGACATCACGAAAGAACCGATTCCCGTCGTGCCGGCGGCGCATTACCAATGCGGCGGCGTGAAAACCACCGTGGACGGCGAGACCGGAATTACGGGGCTTTACGCCGTCGGCGAAGTGGCCTGCACCGGACTTCACGGCGCGAACCGGCTCGCGAGCAATTCGCTTCTGGAAGCGCTGGTTTGCGCGAATCGCGCCGCCGCGCGCGTCCTGGTGCAATCCGCCGCGCCGAATGAATTTGCGATTCCCGACTGGCATTCCGGCAATGCAAATAACGCGGACGAAATGGTTGTCGTGTCGCATAACTGGGATGAAATCCGGCGCTGCATGTGGGATTACGTCGGCATCGTGCGGACGAACAAACGATTGCAACGCGCGCTCAAACGCATCGCGAGTTTGCAGGACGAGATTCAGGAGCATTATTGGGATTTTATCGTGACGAGCGATTTGCTGGAACTGCGCAACATCGCAACCGTGGCGGAATTGATCGTGCGCTGCGCGCTGGAAAGGCCGGAGAGCCGCGGCCTGAATTACAATTTGGATTACCCGAAACCGAATCCGGATTTCGCCCAACGCGATACGGTGATTCAGAAATGATTCTTCGGTGCGACTGAAACAATTAACCAACGCATCACTCGATCTGAAAAGAAGATCCGGATGAAAAGTTCAACCACGGATGGACACGGATAAACACGGATATTTGAAATCAATGGATATCATGGAAAAATGCTCCCGCATTTTTCAGCCGCAACGACGGCGATCATTAAGTTTTCATTTTATCTGGCAACTGCAATTCGGCAGCACTTTCCGCTCGCAAATCCGTGTTCATCCGTGTCCATCCGTGGTTTATGTTTAAATGGATTTCACCCGATTGCCTTGGCGCCGGCGCTTGCCTATCATTTCCGCAATGAGCGCGCTTCCGATCAGTTTCGAAAAAGAAATGTCTCTCGCGCAGCGCATGGACGCGCTTGGCGTGCGTGAGACGGACATCGAGGAAACATTCGTGCGCTCCGGCGGGCACGGCGGACAGAACGTCAATAAAGTCGCCACTTGCGTGATGTTGTGGCATCGGCCGACGGGCGCGCGAGTGAAATGTCAGGACACGCGGCAGCAAGGGCGAAATCGCATTCTGGCACGGCAGCTTTTGCTGGATAAAATTGAAGCGATGCGCGTCGCGCGAAAAAATGCCGAACGGGATCGCATCGAAAAAGCGCGACGCCAAAAACGCAAACGCTCCGCCGCCGCGAAGAATCGAATGCTCGCGGATAAAGCGCGTCATTCCGCCAAGAAAGAATTGCGACGGAACAAGGAATTTTGATTGAAACAAGATCACCCCACTACCGAAAAAACTAAATACGAATGATTCACGAAACGATTTGAATCGAAACGTTGCCTCAATAATTCCGCCCCGACATTTCGTGTTCTTTCGTGTATTTCGTGGCCGTTTCGTACTCTAATCCCGAACGATGCAGTTTGAGATCGGGAGCACACGCCTCCGGCGTGTAGTGTTCGGCGTCCCGCCGAACACTTCCAAACATCATTCTCCCCTCACTGAACGGTCAGGAAAACTTTGTATTTTGGAGTCGTTGTCGAGACAACAACGACGGCACGCGAGGCGCGTGCGCTCCCGCCAAAATGTATCGTTCCAGCTAAAAAGCTAAAATCTTCCAAACCCAATCGCCTTTATCCGGATCAATCGCGCGTGTTTCGCTGTTCTTCTTCAACACGACAGAGCCGCCGTCGTCCGTTTCATTCCAACCGATGGAATAAATCACGCAGCTTGCATCCGCGTTTTTCCGATAACGAAGCGGCTTGCCGCTGATAATGTCGTTGGGAATTTTTTGGATGAATTGCGGCGCGAGAAGATCGAGCGAATCCGGATAATTTCCATGCGCGAGGCGAAAGCGTTCCAGCGCGCAGGCGACGCGGGCTTCGTCCACGTCGGTTTGCACGATTGCAAATTTTTTTCCCAGATCGGCTATGGCGGGGAGAAGATAGTGTTCCAGAAAATTGTAAGGATTTCTTGATGCAGTCTCCAAAGTTACCGCGTCACTAGCAGCCCGTACCTGCCCCGGAGAAACGGTCCGGCTTTTGAGATTCACGATAGGAAGATACCATTTCATTTCAAAACGAACCGTGCGAATTTCGTTCCGATAAAACCAGCCGCTCGGGATGAAATGGCTCAAAGCAACCGCCGCGTTAAATTCAGACGAAGCGCCTGTTCCCAAATGGTACAGATCGTCAAGTTTGCGCGTCCGCCGCAGGTAATCAATTTCTCCAAAATTGAGCGCCGCTTCTCCCCGGATGACAAAATGGTAATCCGACAGAAAATCCAAATTGCTTAAATCCTGTTCGAGCGCGGCGAGTTGCGCGTCGGACCATTTATGCTCCGTGAATCCTTCCCAAATCGGCTGAAAAGCGAAATCCAGCATCGAGATGCGCACGAGATGCGAAATCAATATGGGCTCCGTGCGCACGGATTCAGTGAGGCGCAGAATTAATTTTATGTCGGCCAGGGATTTTTCCGTTTCTCCCAATTCTGTTTCGGCAATCGCGCGCAAACTCAAAACCGGCGTTGCTTGTTTAAGGGTCGCCAAATGCGGTAACAAAATGCTGGCGGGATTATCGGAATTGTAAGTGAGTGGAAATCGCGAATACGGCCTTTGCGCTGCGTTTCGTAATTCCTCAATTGTCGAGTCATACCGGCTCAATGCCAGCAATACATCGGCAGCGGGCGATTGCGGTTCGGCGGGAACCGAAAACCAGTTTGTCACCCCCGCGGCGTTTCGGAAATACGTTTGCCATTCTTTCAAATCGGTATTTGTTCCGCGTCGCCAATCATGGCCGATGGCCGGAGTTTTCAGCCCCGCAACATCAATCTGCATTCTTAGCCGATTGATGATGTTCGTATTTGGCGGGCGAATCACATTTCCATTTTTGTCCAGCAAAGACCCGTAAGAACTCGCGACAATCTGCGCCATCGCGAAATTCTGTTCATCGGGAACCGGCGGCGGAGCGAGTTTGGACAGTTCAAATTTTTCACCTTTCGCCTCCCACTTCTTTTTGAAATTTGCCCAGGCCCATTTTCCGCGCACATCTTCCTCGGCGTAAAACAGCGCCACCAACGTCGCGAGACACGCGAGACCAAACAGCAAACGCCCGAGCTTCCACCAGGAAATCCAACGCAAGAACAGGAACAGCGCCGTTGCAAACGCGGCAATTGCTCCCGCGAGAAAAATTGAAAACAACACCACATCATTCGCGCGCGTCAACAACCTCAATGCGATCACAACCACGAATGCCGCGAAAAAAATCAAGACAAACCAAAGGACAATTCCCCGCCATCCGGTTATCGGTCTGGTCCAAATACTTTTCGGTTTTTCACTCATAAATTTCCCTTCACGCACACATCAATTCGAGACGGCGCTCGCTTGTTGGCTTTGGAAAAAATGTTTTCGGTTTTTCGGCGTCGGATTCAGAACGCGCGCCGATGAGTTCGGTAAATAATTCCTGTTGCTGCCGCAGCGCGATCTGAAGTTCCGGTGAGGGCGGCGGCGCTTTGGCCATTGTTTTGGCTTGATGATCGCCAATCAAAAATTGCACCGCGAAAATCACAATCCAAACCGCCGCCAATCCCGCCCACGCCTTCGGATTCGGCCAGAACAACGCGGTGAGTTGCTGTTTTGCAAATGAGAAAAACGTCGGACGCGATTCATTTGCGCGCAGCCGTTCATTCTGCGCAGTTCGCAAAATTTCCGCGCGCCAATCCGCCGGAACTTTGCGGAAAGACTGGCGTTGAATTTTTTTATCAAGATCATCGCCGTTCATAAAAATTTTCGATCAAAGTTAGGGTGCGTCACCCCGTCATTCCTGAATGCAGTTTTTTGGGAGCACACGCCTCTGGCGTGTGGTGTTCGGCGTCCCGCCGAACACTTTCAAACATCATTTTTTCCTCCCTGAACGGCATGAAAAAAGGATGTTGGAGTCGTTGTCGAGACGACAACAACGGCACGCGAGACGCGCGCGCCCCCCGCGCAACTGCATTGTTCCGGCTGAGAACTCATTTTCCGTAGCCTATTTGATTTCATCGTAAAGTGGACGCAGCCGGTCGCGCATTTTGTCTATGCCGTAGCGATACCGGCTCGCGGCGGTGTTCTGCGAAATGTCCAGCGCGCGGGCGATTTGTTCGAACGTCAATTCCTCCCACAATTTCAAATGCACCACGGCGCGCTGTTCCGGAGGCAATTCGCGCAACGCTTCCGCCAGCGCGTTGCGAAAAGCCTGTTCGTCCGGATTTTCCGACGCGGCGAACGGAGAATCGCTTGTTCCGGATTGCTCGTGATATTTCTCCCGCGTTCCGCGACGCCGCATCAGGTCTATCGCGGCATTGTGCGCGAGGCGAATGAGAAAGGCGCGCTCCTCCCGCGCGCCTCGCAAAAGTTCGGGCCGCCGGGCGAGCTTGATAAAGATTTCCTGAAGCACGTCGCGCGTGTCGTTTTCGTCGCGCGTGAAATTCAAAAGGAACGCGAACAACGCCTGCGCGTGTTCGTCGTAGAGTCGTTCAAAATCGGTTTCAACCGACATGCCTTTTTTAATGGACGCGACCGGAGGCTGAACTTGTCTTGATTCAATTTTCAAAATTCAGCGCACCCGACGCCGCCACCCGTTCGAAAATTCGCGGCGATTTATTTTACGGCGTTCTGTTCACTGATCCATCGTCTCGCGGCTTCCTCCCCCAGCATTTCCGCGCGGTTATTAAAACTGACCAAATCCGAATCGGAGGCTGA
>DASSNZ010000140.1:0-2691 GCA_035701135.1 Verrucomicrobiia bacterium | reverse complement strand
GAGCTTTTCGGTCTGATTGGTGGAAGCGGCGGCGGATTGATTGTCCGCGCGCGAAGTCAATTGAAACGCCATCACCGCGACGCCAAGGGAAACGGCCGTTGTGAATCTTGATCTCATATTTCGTTCTAAATGAATTTAAGGAATATCCATCGTTTAACCGAAAGCGACGCGCTAGGCAAGCTCGCGGAAAAACCGCGATTTCCGAATTTCTTTTGCGTCCACGGAAAATCCTGATTGAATCGCGCCGTGAAAATTCTGGTCATTGGCTCCGGCGGACGCGAACACGCGCTGGCCTGGAAACTCGCGCAATCGCCGCATGTGGAAAAACTCTGGTGCGCGCCCGGCAACGCGGGCATCGCGCGGGAACGGCTTGCGAAAAATTCCACGCCGGTCGAATGCGTCGGCGTCGGCGCGGAAGATCTGGAAAAACTACTCGCGTTCGCGCGCGAAAAAAAAATCGAACTCACCGTCGTCGGCCCGGATAATCCGCTCGCGCTCGGCATCGTGGATTTATTTCAGAAAAACGGTTTGCGGATCTGGGGGCCGAACAAAAAAGCAGCGCGGTTCGAGTCGTCAAAAGTTTTTTCACAGCGGTTCATGGAGGAATATGGAATTCCGACCGCGCGCGGCGCGACTTTCGAGGACGCGAGCGCGGCAAAAAAATTCGCGGAATCGCTCGGCGGCCAATGCGCCGTCAAAGCCGACGGACTCGCGCTGGGCAAAGGCGTTCTGGTCTGCGCGAACATGGCGCAGGCAAATCAGGCAATTGACGAAATTCTCGTCGGCAAAGCCTTCGGCCCGGCGGGCGCGAAAATTGTGATTCAGGAATTTCTTGAAGGCCCGGAAATTTCGCTTCACGCCTTGTGCGACGGCAAAACCGCAAAATTATTTCCGACATCGCAAGACCACAAACGCGCGCTCGACGGCGACAAAGGATTGAACACCGGCGGCATGGGAACATTTTCGCCGACGCCGTTTCTGACCGACGCGCAACTCGCCGAAGTCGGACGGCAAATTCTCGCGCCGTGGCTGAAAGGCTGCATGTCCGAGGAAATTGATTTTCGCGGCATTCTTTATCCTGGAATCATCCTGACGAAAAACGGCCCGCGCGTGATCGAATTCAACGCGCGTTTCGGCGACCCGGAAACGCAGGTTTATCTCACGCGATTGGAAAACGATCTGCTGGAATTGCTCGACGCTTGCGCGAGCGGTTCACTGGCGCGAATGGAATTGAAATGGAAACCGGACGCGAGTGTTTGCGTCGTGATGGCCAGCGGCGGTTATCCGGGAACTTACGAAAAAGGCAAAATCATTTCCGGCCTCGACACGGTCGCGAAGTTGCCGAACGTAAAAATATTTCACGCAGGCACGGCGTTGAAGGACGGGCAAATCGTCACAAACGGCGGACGCGTTCTCGGCGTGACCGCGTGGGCGGAAGATTTAAAATCCGCGCAAGCCGCCGCTTACAACGCCGTGGAAAAAATCCATTTTGAAGGCGCGCAGTTTCGCCGCGACATCGCGGCGAAGGCAATGAAGTAATTCTTCTGATCGTCTGATCCGAAACGATTCGGTTGAAAACCGGGAGCGCGCCCGCCCCGGGCGCAATCAACCGCGCCCCGCGGATGATTTTGTGGTGTGGAATCGCCGAACCGTTTGGCATTGAATTGCGTCGCAGTGTTCGACGCGAGGGCGCGCCGAACCGCAGCCGAGCCGGCTGCGCTCCCTGGAAAAAGGACTGAATCGTTCCGATTCATATTTCAATAACTTCTGCCGCGAAATGGAACGGTTTCACAGTTTTTTCAACACGGAAAAATTCAGTTTCGCTGAAGGACGAATGTCGGCGTGCAAAACGCGTTCCATCAGTTTGAGCGCCGCCGCATTCTCCCTCACGCTGTTGGACACGACGCAATCCGACGGAACGAAAATTTTGTAATCGCGCAGGTACGCGTCATTCGCGGTAAAGAGAACACAGCGGTCTCCGGCAATGCCGGTCAGGATCAACGTTTTCGTTCCGAAATAACGCAGCAGTGTGGCGAGTGTGGTGGAGAAAAAACCGGAATGCTTGGGCTTGAGCACAAAATAATCATCGTCGTCCGGCAGGATTTTTTTCACGAGCGCGCGGCCCGGAACATCGTCGTCAAGACAATGCGCGATCTGCGTTTTGAAATCCGATTGCCATTTGCCGAAATTGTCGTTCACGTAAATGACCGGAATTCCTGCGGCTTTGGCGCGCTGTTTTAATCGCAGAATGCTGCGACCCAGTTTTCCCAGGTTCCGCAACAGCGCCGCGTTTCCTTCAAAATCGAGATCGTTGATGACATCAATCAACAGCAAAGCCACCGACGAACGGTCGGGCGCATTGCCATGCAAATCCTTGCTTCTCTCCGGCATCGCTTTTCAGCTTCGCGCGCGCCGGAAAAAAATTCAATAGGGCGAGTTTCCGCAAAACACTTCAAAAACGATGGCGCGATTTTTCAGCGTGAATTCCATTCTATCACGAGCAGCGAAACCGCCTGGCGCGGCAGTTTGAAATTTACCGAAACTTCGCCGGATTGCGAACGCACCAGTTCCGGCGCGTGAATTTCAGCGAGATGCCCCGCGCGTTCCAGTTGCGCATATTGTTCCGCGTCGGGTTTTTGCGGCGAACCCATTTTCTGCCAGAGCGCGTAAGCGTTGCTGTGGTCGTGATCA
>DASSNZ010000139.1:0-9242 GCA_035701135.1 Verrucomicrobiia bacterium | reverse complement strand
GAGACTGATACGCAAGTTTGCTGTCGTAGATGGCTGTGCCATCGGCTAAAGATTATCGCGCCATCCTTGGAGCAACTATTCGCAAATACCGGACAGGCGCGGATTTTACTTTGGAGAGACTCGCGAAAAAAGCTGATCTTCATCCAAATTTTCTTGGGCGAGTTGAGCGCGGAGAGGAATATATCTCTTTAACGGCTCTTCGTCGCGTTGCTGCCGCTCTTGACGTTCGCGTGAGCGATTTGGTTGTCGGTATTTAAATCCCGAAACTGCATTCCGGCTTAATTGAGCGCGCCAAATTGAGGATAAACTCATTTTCCTCTGGCGCGTGAATTGCAAATCGTAAATCATAACTGCCGACCATGAAATCTGTTGCCGCAAAACTTTTTTGGCTTGCGTTCGCGCTTCTCGGCGCGTGGGCGTATGCGACGCTCGCGTTCCATCGCGGCGAACCCGTCAATTCCGCTTACATTCTCGTCGCGGCGATTTGTTCCTATGTTATCGGCTATCGTTTTTATTCCAAATGGATTGCCGCGCGCGTGCTGATGCTCAACGACCGGCGCGCGACGCCTTGCGAAGTTCACGATGACGGAAAGGATTTTTGCAAGACGAACAAATGGATTGTTTTCGGTCATCATTTCGCGGCGATTTCCGGTCCCGGCCCGCTCGTCGGTCCCGTGCTCGCGGCGCAATTTGGATATTTGCCGGGCACGCTCTGGATTTTGATCGGCGTCGTTCTCGGCGGCGCGGTGCAGGATTTTATCGTTTTGTTCGCCTCGATCCGGCGCGGTGGAAAATCGCTCGGGCAAATGGTCAAAGAGGAATTAAGCACGCCCGCCGGATACATCGCGCTCACGGCGATTCTGGCGATCATGGTGATTCTTCTCGCGGTGCTGGCGCTCGTCGTCGTGAAAGCGCTCGCGGACAGTCCGTGGGGAATTTTCACGGTCGGCGCGACCATTCCCATCGCGTTGTTCATGGGCGGCTATCTGCGTTTCTGGCGAATCGGAAAAGTAATGGAGGCTTCGGTCATTGGAATCGTGCTGCTGCTGCTCGCGGTGTGGGGCGGAAAACTCGTTCACGAAAGCGCGCACTGGTCGCAGGTTTTCAGCATCGAAGACATCAAGCTGGCGTGGATCATTATCATCTACGGATTCATCGCGAGCGTGGTTCCGGTCTGGCTGTTGCTCGCGCCGCGCGATTATCTCAGCACGTTCATGAAACTCGGAACAATCTTCGCGCTCGCGCTGGGAATTTTTCTCGTGCTTCCGGATCTGCAAATGCCCGCGCTGACGCGGTTCATCAACGGCACCGGACCGGTGGTCGCGGGAAATTTATTTCCGTTTTGTTTTATCACAATCGCGTGCGGCGCGATTTCCGGTTTCCACACGCTCATCGCGAGCGGGACGACGCCGAAAATCATTTCGCGCGAATCGTACGCGCGCCCCATCGGTTACGGCGCGATGTGTCTGGAATCGCTCGTCGCAATCATGGCAATCATCGCCGCGTGCACGCTCGATCCGGGCGTGTATCTGAGCATGAACATGAAAGGCGAGGCGGCGGCGACCATTGCGAAAGTCAATTCCTTCGGCGTTCCGTTTCACGCGAGCTTCGCGCAAATGACTTCGCTGGCGCATGAAGTCGGCGAAAAAACGTTGTTCGGCCGCACGGGCGGCGCGGCGACGCTCGCGGTCGGCATGGCGGGAATTTTTTCCAAAATCGTGAGCGGACGCTGGCTCGATCTCTGGTATCACTTCGCGATCATGTTCGAGGCGTTGTTCATTTTAACGACGCTCGACGCGGGAACGCGCGTGGGGCGATACATTTTGCAGGATTTTCTCGGCAACATTTTTAAACCGCTCGGCGACACAAAAAATCTCGGCGCGAATATTTTCGCGAGCGGGCTGATGGTTCTGGGCTGGGGCTATTTTTTAATTCAGGGCGTGCGCGATCCGCTTGGCGGAATCAATTCGCTTTGGCCGCTCTTCGGCATCGCCAACCAAATGCTCGCGGCCATCGCGCTTTGTCTGGCGGTGACAATTCTTTTGAAAATGTCGCTCGGAGCGCAAAGCGCCGGAGGAGAAACGACGCCGCGCATTCGGAAACGTTCGCCCGCGCTGGCGTTGATCGCGTTCGTGCCGCTGGTTTGGCTGTTGGCGACAACAATGACGGCGGGTGTGCAGAAAATCTGGAGCGCCGATCCGCGAATTGGTTTTTTAACGGCGGCAAATGGACTCGACCAGAAACGCGCGCAATTGGAAGCGAATTTTTCCAGTGCGACGGGAGATTTGGCGCAGAAAAAAGAAATTCATCAGCTCGCGCGCCAATCATTTAATTTGAGACTCGACGCCGTGGTGGCGGGCGCGTTTCTGCTGATGATTTCCGCCATCGTTTTAATCAGCATTCGCGAATGGATTCTGCTGCTCGCGCGAAGGAAAATCGCCGAATTGCGCGAAATGCCGCCGGTCTGGCTGGAGGAATACGCCGTCGCGGAATCCAGGCCGCTGAATGTTTTGACATTGCTTGCGCTGGGATTTGCGCTGGCGAAGGAACTTTCCGGCGAAGCGCACATGGACCGCGCGCGCCAGCAACAAATCGTCGCGTGCGCCTGCGAAGAACATCAAATCGCGGCCAAATCCGAACGCGAACTTTACGATCAGGTGACAAAGGAACGGTTCACCGGCATCCGGCGATGTTGCTGAAGCGGTTTTGAGTTTTGAGTTTTGAGTTTTAAATTTTCGGCGCGCAAATGACCGATTCGAAATCGAAACCAGAAACTCGGAACCCGGAACCCGGAATTCGAAACTCAGAAAAATGAAGCTTGGTTTATTTGGCGGTTCGTTTGATCCGATTCATCTTGGGCATTTGCTCGTTGCTCAGGCGGCGCGGGAGGAATTGGATTTGGATCGTCTGTTTTTCATTCCCGCCGCGCAATCGCCATTCAAATCGGATCGTGAGCCGACTGCGGCGAGCGAGCGATTGCGTCTGCTCCGGCTCGCGCTCGCGGGAAAAAATTGGTGCGAAGTGGACGGACAGGAAATCCGGCGCGGCGGCATTTCGTACACGATTGACACCGTTCGCGATTTTGCGAGGCGTTTTCCAAACGCGAAAATTTTTTATCTCATCGGCGCGGACCATGTGCCGACGCTGCCGAAGTGGCGAAACGCGGAGGAACTCGCGCCGCTGGCGGAATTCGTGGTGATTCCCCGACCGGGCGAAGCGGATGTGCCGATTCCCGCGCCGTTTCGCGGAAGAATGCTGCACGGTTTTCCGCTGGGCATTTCGTCGTCGCAGATTCGCGAGCGCGTCAAGGCCGGCCGGCCCATCGAACCTTTGGTTCCCGCCGCCGTTGCCGAAGCGATTCGCGGCGCGAAATTGTATTCCTGAAATTTTTTCCTAACACGGGATAGTCGTTTTGTTTCTGGCCAGTTCGCTGGGGAGCGCACGCGGCTCGCGTGCTGGTTTGGGCGACTCGCCCAAACTTTTTCCCTTTTTTCGCCCAAGCAAATATGTGGAACGAGGTTTTCGGCGAGCCGCCGAAAACTGCACGCGAGCCGCGTGCGCTCCCCATTTCTTTGTCACACTCGATTTGCAACTTCAAAGTTCGGAAAAGAATTTTCATTTTTCCGCAGGGTTCTTTTTTAGAAAAAGCATGATTTCACCCCACTGCAAAATGGCGACGCGCGCGACATAGTAAAACGCTGTGGAACCGAACAACAATTTTCGCGTTCGTCAAAACGGAACGAAAAAAATCCGCGTGGCCCTGATCGGCATCGGCAATTGCGCCTCATCGCTGGTTCAAGGAGTTGAATTTTACAAAAACGCCCGGGGCACGGAATCCGTTCCCGGATTGATGCACGTGAATCTCGGCGGCTACCACATTCGCGACATCGAATTCACCGCCGGATTCGACATCAACGAAACGAAAGTCGGCAAGGATCTTTCCGAGGCGATTTTCGCGAAGCCCAACAACACTTATAAATTTGCCGACGTGCCGTCGTCGGGCGTTCGGGTTTATCGGGGCATGACGCACGACGGCCTCGGCAAGTATTTGAAACAGGTCATCACGAAAGCGCCCGGCTCGACGGAAGACATCGCCGGCATTCTCAAAAGCACGCGCACGGACGTGGTGGTCTCCTATCTGCCCGTCGGCTCGGAAATGGCGACGAAATGGTACGTCGAACAAATTCTCGAAGCGGGTTGCGCGTTCATCAATTGCATTCCGGTTTTCATCGCGTCGCAGCCGTATTGGGCGAAGCGTTTTGAGGAACGCGGTTTGCCGATCATCGGCGACGACATCAAATCGCAGGTTGGCGCGACGATCACGCATCGCGTGCTGACCAATTTATTTCGCGAACGCGGCGTGCGGCTGGATCGCACGTATCAACTGAATTTCGGCGGTAACACGGATTTCATGAACATGCTCGAACGCGAGCGGCTGGAATCGAAAAAAATTTCCAAAACGCGCGCCGTCACCAGCCAGCTCGAACATGGAATGTCCGACGCCAACGCGCATGTCGGCCCGAGCGATTACGTGCCGTGGCTGGAAGACCGCAAGTGGTGTTACATCCGAATGGAAGGAACGACGTTTGGCAACGTGCCGCTGAATTGCGAATTGAAACTTGAAGTGTGGGATTCGCCGAATTCCGCCGGCGTTGTCATTGACGCGATTCGCTGCGCGAAGCTTGCGCTGGATCGCGGCATGGGCGGCGCGTTGATCGGGCCCGCGTCGTATTTCATGAAATCGCCGCCGGTGCAATTCACCGACAACGAAGCGCGCCAGCGCGTTGAAGAATTCATCAATTACGAGCCGGCCTCGAAATCCGACGCTCGAAACTCCAAACCGGAAAACCATGATCGAAGCAATCAAGCTGTGGAACGAGCCGAACAACCTGTCGCATTGGGATTTCACGATGGATCCCCAGTGGCGCGAATTCTCGGAAATGGCGCGCCTCGCGGCAACGGCCATTCGCCGGCTGCGCCCGGAACTGCCGTTGGTGCTCGGCGGGATTTCGCCGATTGACGCCACTTTCATTTCGCTCCTGAAAAACAACGGCCTGCTCGAGCATCTCGACGCCGTGGCTGTTCACGGATTTCCGCTCGACTGGAATCATTGGCAGATCAACGACTGGCCGAAAAAACTCGATGAAATCCGCGCCGTGACCGATTTGCCGATCTGGGTGACGGAAGTCGGCGTTTCCACTTTCGGCGCGGATGAAGTCCAGGTTTTTGGTTTGCAACGCACGACAGAATTGTTGCTCGGGCGCGTGGAAAAAATTTTCTGGTACAGCCTGATGGATTTGCCGCCGACGTGGGAAGCGACCACGCGCCACAAGGAAAGCGAAGGCAGCGCGTATTACCGGCATTTTTATCTTGGCCTGATTCGCGCCGACGGAACGCCGAAACCCGCGCTGGATTATTTCAATCCCGAACTCGGCATCTGCCAGTGGTTTCATTTCGAGGATCACCGCCTTGATTTTGCGGTTGAATGGCTGAAAAAAATGGGCGTGAAAAAATTGCGGACGGGAATCAGCTGGGCAGATTGGTATCGTCCTGACGCTTTGCAATGGTTCGACCGGCAGATGAAAGCGCTGGAGGATTTTGACACGACCATCACGCTTTGCTTCACGCCGCCGTCGCGCGGAAAAGCGCCGAATTGCACCAGCCCGCCGCTCGTTCTCGAAGAATTCGCCACGTTCGCATCGGAAGTGGTGCAACGATACGTTTTGGACTGGCCGCGAAAAAATTTGAGCGGCGCGAATCGCGAGGCCGAACTTTCCGCCGCCGCGAAGTAATTTGCGGGCGCGCTGAAATTTTTTGCGCGATTGAAAAATGACGACGTTTTATCTCATCCGCCACGCGAGCAATGATTTTTTCCCGCACACGCTCGTCGGGCGGAATCCCGGCATTCATTTGAACGGAACCGGCCAGCGCGAAGCGGAGCAACTCGCGGAGCGTCTCGCGGGCGAAGGCATTGAAAAAATTTTTTCCAGTCCTATGGAACGCTGCCGCGAAACAGCGGAACCGCTCGCCGCGAAATGCAATCTGAACGTGGAAATTTCCGGCGCATTGAACGAAGTGGATTTCGGCGATTGGGCGGGACGCGCATTTGCCGAACTGGATCAACTGGAGAAATGGAAACAATGGAACACGTTCCGCAGCGGTGCGCGCGCAACGAACGGTGAAACGATGTTTGAAGTCCAAAATCGCGTCGTTGGTTTTCTGGAAAAATTATCGCGCGAACGCGCCGGACAACGCATCGCGCTCGTCAGCCACGGCGATCCGATCCGCGCGGTAATTCTTTATTTTCTGGGAACTCCGCTGGAATTCATTCGGCGGATTGAGATCAGTCCGGCGTCCGTGAGCATTCTCTCCATCGGCGATTGGGAAGCGCAGATCCGCTGTCTGAATGCGCGGCATGTTCAAGCGTAAATTCTCAACGCAGAGACGCAGAGAACGCTGAGAAATTAGCTTTGCGAATCTCCGCGTTCTCTGCGTCTCTGCGTTGAAAAATTTTGAATAAAAATTCCGCGCAACCTGTTCAGGCGAAATTGGGGATAGGATTTTCAATCAAAATCAGCAGCTTGTTCCGATAAAATTCTTGCGCGTTTCGCAGCCGGATTTTTTCCGAATTGTCACCTGTTTGCTGAACGGCCAGGGACATCAATCCAGCGCGAAATGCCGCGTAAGCCGCCTGATAAAAATGAAGCGCATCGGTTTCGGGAGAAATGCCGGATTCCGAAATCGGCGCGAGCAACGGCGCGGCGGATTGGAAATTTAAATTCCATTCGATCAGTGCCCCAGCGACATCCCAGAGCAAAGACTGCCTTCCAACCATCGTGTGGTCCGCGTCGTGGCTGATGTTGTCGGTTTTCAAAATAACGGATTCCGAAACTCGAATCCATTCGTGCGGCGCGAGATGTCCATCGCCATAGGAAAACGGAATTTCGGATTCCATTGCGGCGGCGGCGAGGCGTTTTGTATTTTCAGCAATCAGATTGCCTAACAGTTTATTTGTATTCCAATAAAGCATTTCGGCCAGTCGTGAAATCGCAGAGCGGGATTCTCCGGAATCCAGAGCCGGACCGGCGGCGCGCACAATGTAATGTCCGATATTTTTCAAAACGGCGGAATCGGCGGAATCCGCGAGTGTCAATCGCGTCCCATCAATCCACGGCGTCGCGATGAATCCGCGAAAATGTCCGAGCGGTTTTGGAGCGAAACCCGCTTCCGCAAGCCGCGAAACTTTTTTGAACGCGATTTCGGCGGAATTTTCCGCGCTGCCCGATGCGCCGCCAAGTCCGGCAAATTTCCAGAGAACGGATTTTCCATTTCGGTTCGTGCAGAGAAATTTCATTCGCTCGAACTGCGCGGCAATCGCTGGCCATTTTGCTTCATCGGAATACGCGAACCTGCGCCACTGTCCGCCGCTTACATCTTCGATGTCGAACGGTTTCGACGTGTCGCAGATTTCTTGCGACCTGGCGGCGAGCGATTCGCGGAGAGAATGGAAAATTTTCGATTCGCAGTTTTCCGGCCAACTGATGTTGTTCAACGGCGCGAAATAGCGGGGAATTTTGTTCCAGCATTTTCGGATTTCAGGCGAGGCGGCATTGCCGGGCTCGCCTTCGCGCCCGGGAAAAAATGAAATTTTCCGAATGCTTTTTTCCTCCAGCGCAAGCGCGATTGCCGCCATTGAAGAACCCGAAATTCCCGGGCCTTCATCCACGACGAGCGCGTGAGAAAAATTTTTAAAATGAAAATTCGGCAGCTCGACGCGGCGCGAAAACGGATTTCCGGTCGGACGAACGGTGAATCGAAAACAATCCAGATCGAGCGAGCGAAGAACCGCGGTTACTGTTGCGGATAATGTGGTTCCGATGCTGCGAATGCCGATGACGAGAATGCGTTGATGCGAGTTTTTATTCGCATGAACTTTTGCCCATTTCAACGCGGCGGCGAAATATTGTTCGGGAAAAAGCGCGTAGAACTCGAATCCTTCCGGGACTTTGACATTGAGAATTGTTTTCGCGGCAAATTGAATTCCGCACAACTCCTCCGTCATTTTGCCTAACAACTCAATCCGGTTTTGTTTTGCGATGGAATTGTCAGGCGCGTTTTTCCAAATGGAATAAAATGCCGTTGCCGCGAAATCCGTTGCCGCGCGGGAATGATTCAGGATTTTTTCTTTGCCATTGAAATCGGCTGCGCAATCAAAAACGGCCTGCTCGAATTGGCCGGTCTGGATCAGGAGCGAGCGAAGATTTTCCAGCGAATCCGGATTCGTATTTTTCAAACGAAACCGGAGCGCGGCCAAAATTGTTTTGGCGGGTCGCGCGAATTGTGGATCGCCGTAAACAATCATACGGCGCGGCGCGTCAGTAAAATTCTTCTTCCGATTCGATTTCCTCTCCGCCGAGCACTCCGGAAAGGATGATTCCGGCGACGAGGCCGAGTCCGAAAATGACGCCGAGCGTTTTGTAGGGATGACTGTGGACCAGCGCATCCGTGGATTTCGCGCCCGCCACGGCTTTTCGTTTGACGCCGGTCCCGCCGGTTTTCAGGAGATATTCGCCATCGCGAACGACATTTTTAATATCAGCGAGAAATTTTTGGAGAGGAGCACCGTGGCCATTGCCGGATTTGTGTCGCATGACAAAAAACTGGCGGGTTTGGCCGCGGACGGAAATGGGGAGTTTACCGAATTCCAATCGGCGTCACGGCGCGGCGGTATTTTCGAAAACACGGACATAATCCACCTGCATCTCTCCCGGAAAAACCGTGCTCGCGTCCGGATCGCCACCGTAAATGCCGCCGACGGCCATGTTCATGATAATGTAAAACGGCTGATTGAATGGCGCGGGATAAGGAGCTTTTGACGTGGACCAATTCGTTTGCGTTTCGTAAACCTTCCCATCCACGGCCCACTGAATCGAATTCGTCGTCCAGTCGAGCGTGTAAATGTGGAAATCCGTCGCGAGATTTCCCTGTGGAAACGTGTAGAGTTCGGTGGATTGCAGATGCGCGCCATCGGTGTTCGCGTAATGAATGGTTCCCTGCACAACGGCCGGATATTTTCCGCGATTTTCCATCACGTCAATTTCTCCGCACGATGGCCAGCCGCCATAACGGGAATGCTCGGGCATGAGCCACAGCGCCGGCCAATAACCCTGACCGCGCGGAAGTCGGGCGCGAAACTCGAAGCGGCCATATTGCTTTGAAAAAAATCCCTGCGTTTTCATCCG
>DASSNZ010000138.1:0-5405 GCA_035701135.1 Verrucomicrobiia bacterium | reverse complement strand
TCTCCGCTCGCTTCAATCCGAATTGAACGAGGCGCGAATCGTCGCTCCCGACGAAGTGCCGTCCGATGTGATCACGATGAATTCCAAGGCCCGGCTTCGCGATCTGGAAGCGGACGAGGAAATGATTTACACGCTCGTGTTTCCCGAAAACGCGTCGGTTGAAGAAGGAAAAATTTCCGTCGTCGCGCCCATCGGCACCGCCATGCTGGGCCAGCGCGTCGGAGATGAATTTTCATGGGAAGTTCCTGACGGGACCGTTCATCTCCGCGTCGAGGAAGTTCTTTATCAACCGGAAGCCGCCGGACATTTTCATCTTTAGCAAAGTTAAATCGCCAGATCGGAAAAGAAAATCGTATGTTCATTCGCGCGCGGTCGTGATTAAATCCGCCGCGTCGAATGAACAATAATTTTGCTGAACCGCTCGATTTAAAACGCGTCCGGGTTTTTCCGCTCGCGCAACGGGAAAGTCTCAGCGCAATTGAAAAAATTCTCGTTGATCCGGCGAAACCGCCCGCGTCGTGTTCCGCTGAAAACATGGAAATCATCGGTGATTGCGCGCGCCGGATCATTTCCGCGCGACAAAAAAACGCCGCCGTGATTCTGATGTACGGCGCGCACCTGATTAAAAACGGCGCGCTGGAAATCGTGAACACGTTCGCCGAACGAGGCTGGATCACGCATCTCGCGACCAATGGCGCGGGAACCATTCACGACTGGGAACTCGCGTTTCTTGGCCGCACGGAAGAAAGCGTTCGCAAAAACGTCGCCACCGGAACGTTCGGCACGTGGAATGAAACCGGGCGCAATATTCATCTCGCACTGCTCGCCGGCGCCTTGCGCGGGGAAGGTTATGGCCGCGCGCTGGGCAGATTCATCGTCGAGGACGGCGTGACTTTGCCGACGAAAAACGAATTGGAAAAATCTCTTCGCGCCGAGCCATCGGATCCGCTTTCACCGGCGCGCGCGGAACTGCTCCAGGCAAGCATCGCGCACGATCTTCCCGCCGGACGAATCGAAGTGAAACATCCGTGGAAAAAAACTTCGATTCTCGCCCGGGCGTTTCGCAGAAATATTCCGATGACCGTTCATCCTGGAATCGGCTACGATATTATCACCACGCATCCGATTTTCAACGGCGCGGCGATTGGCCGGGCTGCGGCGGCCGATTTCCGATTGTTCAGCGCGTCCGTGGAAAAACTCGATGGCGGCGTTGTCCTTTCCGTCGGCTCCGCGATCATGGCGCCGCAGGTTTTTGAGAAAAGCATCAGTTGCGTGAACAATCTGAGAATTCAAAGCGGGCGCGCGGTTGTTCGCGACCACGCGTTTTACGTCGTGGACATTCAGGACGGCGGAAACTGGGACTGGTCGCAAGGCGAGCCGCCGAAAAACAATCCGGCTTACTATTTGCGTTTCTGCAAAAGTTTTTCGCGCATGGGCGGCGTGATGAATTATGCGCAATGCGACAACGTGGCATTTCTGCACAATCTGCTTTTTGCATTGAACAATTCACGCGGCGATATTTCGTGAAAAGCTTCGTTGTAATTTATCCCCGATAAATGCAGCGCGCCGTGCAGGTTTCGGCGACGACAATTTCCGCAAGCGCCGGCAAATTCGGCTTCAATTTTTTCCAGATCCAGATCGCGATATTTTCGCTGGTCGGATTTTCCAGTCCGGCGATTTCATTGAGATAACGATGATCGAGTTTTTCCCAGATCGGCTTGAACGCGGCGGAAATTTCCGCGTAATCCATCACCCAGCCGAGATTCGGATCGCATTCGCCTGCGACGGCAACTTCCACCTGGAAACTGTGCCCGTGCAATCGCCGGCACTTGTGCGATTCCGGCAAACGCGGCAGCAAATGCGCCGCTTCAAATTGAAATGTTTTTCGCAGCTCGAGTTTCATTAAAAAATTATTCTTCCCAATCCGTCCATTATTCTTCCCAATCCGTCCATGTCACCAGTTCGCCAAGCGATGGCCTTCCATCGTGCCGCCACGTCAACGGCGGATTCTGCATCTGGCCGGGCGGACAAACGCGCGTGACGCCCCAGCGCGCCAGTTGCGTCGCCAGATCGCGTCTGGTTTCGTCCGGCGCGGCGAGTCCGACGGTGGAAACTTTTCCGTGAAAATCGTCCGCGCTTTCCAAAGCCGATTTCAAATCCGGAACGCCTTTCACATAAACAAAACGGTTCAGGCACGAGAGTTGAAAGCGCGGGTCCGCCTCGAAAACCACCGTCCACGCCGTTGAATTTTTGCTTTGCCAAAATCGCGTTTCCGGCGAATGCGCCGCGCGGATTTCATAAAACGAACGGCGCGATGCAATGGTCGCCGCCGCTTCCGTTGAAAGTTTTCCGCGCGGTTCGATTTCCTCCCGCCGCTCCAGTTCCTGAGCGAGCATTTCAGCGAAATTTTCCGCGCCCGCGGTTCCGCGGTTCTCCACGTAAATCACGTGCGGCGAAAGACAACCGAGCTGGTCCCACGCCGTGATGTCCGCCGCCACGCGCTCAATCACGCGGCGCGCATTTGCGCCGGCCATTGCGCCGCTCGCGATGTAACCGAAACTCACGCGATGTCCGTAGCCGAGAAAACGAACGCGCGCGGGAAGCCGCCGCTGAATTGTTGCGAGCGTCTCGTCGTCGCCGGTCGCCGTCACGCAATCCGCTTCCGCGAACAACGCCTCTTCGAGATGCGTTTCGCCGCCGCGCCATTCGGCAATTTCCAGGCACGCGCCGAGTTTCGGATCTTCCTCGTAAAGCGAATGGGCGAAAAGGCGCGGAAGAAACGACGCGCCGCTCGCGCATTTCACGAATTGCGCCGAGCGCGTGAGCACGCCGAGCGCAATGCTCATCAGCGTGGGATTCGGAATATTTCCCGCCGCGATGTGAACGAGCATTTCGGGCGCGCGCGTCATCGAGTGCCGCGACTGATTTTCCTCCGCGGCGGTGAAAACCATTTCATCCAGCCGCCGCGCGTGGCCGAGGTCCTGCACGATCAGCGCGTTGAAATTTTGCGGCGTGAATTGTCTGAAAAACGCGTCCAGTCTGTTGGCCAGAGTCGAGCGCGAAAAACCGGTTGCGTCCGGGCCGTTTTCCAACGCGAGTTTACGAAATGAATTTTCCGGTTGCAGCCAGCTTTCGGCGACGCGACACAGCAATTCCACCAGCGTTTGCGTCCGGCGCGGCGCGAGGTACGTCAGGCGATTTCGTTTCAACGTCTGGCACGCCTCGGTAATCATCGGCGCGGTGAGCGTCGCTTCCGGCGGCAGATCGGCGAGAAAATAATCGGGCAGATTCACGAATTTATGATTTGCAATTTGCGAATTTTGCGTCGCCGGTCATCAGCGAACAACCGCGCGGTTCGGACAATTCGGCGCGACCGATCAATTCAAAACCTTCGCCGCGCCGAACGGCTAGATCTTCGGTCTGAATCGCCATGGCGGAAAAAACATTCGCGAGATCGAAAATGCGAAGCAATCCGGTTTCGCCTTCGGCCACCTCACGACCGGTTTCGGGCGAAACGATTTGGACGCGCGCCCACGGTGGAAACAGGAAATTTCGAGTTTCGAGTTTTGAATTTTGAGTTGAAATCTGAAGATCGTAACTTTGAGAACTTAATTCGCTCATGCCGTATTCACAGGCTATTTTATCGGTTGGAATGCCGAGTCGTTGCGTAATGAGCGAATGCAATTCGGCTTTCGGCAGCGAACGCGAACGGCCTTTGTAACCGCCGGTTTCCATGACGCGCGAACCGGTTGGAAGTTCGAATTTGAAATTTTTTTCCGCGAGATGATCCAGCAAATGCACGAATGAAAACGCGGTGCCGAGAAAAACCAGCGGACGCCTGGTTTCCACGGCCTGACGCAACGCATCCGTCGCGGCGGCGAAATCCAAATTCCAGGAATCGTCGGCATCGAGCCGTCCGAAGAATGCGGATTCCGGAACTGAAAAATTTCGACGCACCGTTTCAAACATGTGAACGAGCGAGGAATGCGGAGCGGACGCCGGCGGCGGCGTGAGAATGGCGAATTGAAAATCCGAAATTTGAAAATCGCGATCGGAATTGGATTTGGCATTTTGCGATTCCGATTTGAAATGCGAATCCATTTTGAAATTTAAATTTTCAGATTTCAAATCGCCGAACAGATGTTCCTGAAACCAGCCTTGCAACGACGCTTCGTAAAGCGCCAGCGATTCGGCATTGTGAAAATGGCGGCTCGGGCGTTGCTCCGTCGTTCCGCTGGAATAAAAAACAACTGTTCGCTCCGCGGGCGCCAGACACGAAAATTCCATTTCCTTGAACGCGGCGGTCGGCGCGGCGGGAATTTCTTTCCAGTTCGCAATCGCGTTCGGAAAAATTTTTCGCGCCTCGCAAAGTTTGCGGTACGCGGGATTGTGATTGAACTGCAACGCGAAGAGGACGAGCGCCATTCCGTTGAATTGAATGTCGAAATATTCCTGAACGGCAGGCTCGACCGCGCGAGCGGCGAACGATGGTTCGGTCGCGCAAATATCAATGAAATCGCGCAAACGCGCGGCGAAAATGGACAATTCAGAATTCATGCGGTTTTCGTTTCAGGCTGGTTTTCCGCCACAGCCTCGGAGAATTTTAAGCGGAAATTCCGGCGGCGCAAGCGTTCAGCCGGCCATTTTCTTTGCGGCCGCTTTCATTTCCGTCAAATGAACTTCAGCCTTGGGCGAATCCGTGATGTGAACGATTTTACCGTCGCGATCAATGAGAAAACTGACGCGGCGCGCCATGGAACGATTTGCCATTCGCACGCCGTAAGTGTCGGCAATTTTTCCGTCGGTGTCGGCGATCAAAGTGAAATTCAGGTTGTGGTTCGCGATGAATTTCTGATGGCTGTCCTCCGAATCAAAACTCACGCCGACGACTTTCACGCCTTCCTTTTCCAGATCTGAAATGCTGTCGCGAAAGCCGCACGCTTCCTTTGTGCAACCGGGCGTTTCGTCTTTGGGATAAAAATAAAGCAGCACGATTTTTTTGCCGACATCATCGGCGAGTTTCCAGGTTTTTCCGTTCTGGTCCTTGCCCTGGACGAGCGGCGCTTTGTCGCCGACTTTCGGCATTGTGGAGGGAGCGGCGGACAACGAAAGCGCCGTCATGAAAACACAGGCCGACGCGAGAATCTGTAATGCGGGAATTTTCATAATCATAGTTGTTGAATTTTGGTGAACCTTTTTTCACTAACGCAGGAAACGTCGGCTGTCAATGAACCGGAGAAAAATTGGCCGGTCTGGAATTGCCGGACGCGAAGGTCTAACCGTGAATTCCGCAGGCAGGAACATGGGATCGCCGCTTGAAATTTCCGAAAATTCCCGCCGGCTTTAAAAATTTTTCCGGTCGGAAAACTTTTGAAAATTCCACAGCGGGCTTGACACGGGCGGGT
>DASSNZ010000137.1:0-8509 GCA_035701135.1 Verrucomicrobiia bacterium | reverse complement strand
CATCGGCTTCAAAAATCGCGCCGAGCGCGCGACTGATTTCCGGCAAATCCGTTTTCGTGGGATTCTTTTCCAGCGCGGCAATTACGAGCGCGACAGCGGGCGTTTCGGAAAATTCCTTCAGCGCGGGAACCCAGAGTTTGCGCCATTCGACAAAACCTTCGATGAACCATTGCCGCCACTGAACCGGTTCGGGCGAACTGAAAATCGCTTTTTGATCCCGCAGCCATTTTGCCGGATTTGCGAGCGACTGCGTGTAGCGATGCAGCTTGAGAATGAATTCGCGAATGCGTTCATCCGAACCGCGGCCCTGAACGCGAATGAGTTTTTGGACTTCGGCGGCGTTTCCGGTTTTTCCGGCGTAATGCGCTTCAAAAATCGCGCCGAGCAATTGCTCGATCATCGGATGCGTCTGCGTTTCGTCGAGAACGGAAATTTCGGGATCCAGTTCCAGTTCGTAAAAATGTTCGCGAATCAACTGCAGGCAAAAACCGTGCAGCGTGGAAATGAGCGCGGTGTCGAGCAGCGCGAGTTGTTTCTGAAAATGTTGTTGAAGCTCCGCGTCGCCGGCGATTTCAAGCGCGGCGATTCTGGATTCCAGCGCCTGGCGGATGCGCGTCCGCATTTCCGTCGCGGCGGCTTCGGTGAACGTCACCATCAGAATCCGCTCAATCGAACCGCCGTTTTCGAGCAGATGCAAAGTGCGGCCAACGAGCGTGCTGGTTTTTCCCGTGCCGGCGCCGGCGACCACGAGCACGTTTCCTTTCGCTTTGATGGCGTTGATCTGCGCGGTTGAATTCATCTGCAGTGCCAGATTGGGCGAGCGGCCGGCGGCGCGCAATGCTTTCCTTGATTCGCACGGATGAGAATTCATTAACCGGGAAATTTTTGGGAAATTTGGCAAAATACCAGGTGTTTTGAGGGTGTTTTTCTTTCACTTTGAAAAAATTCCAAAATTTTGTCGGCGCATCGAAGTTGGCAGGAAAGTAGCTCTTTTCCACTGTATGAGAATTGATTCGCTCATTCAAAAGGTCAGCAGCGCAGGCTCTTTTTTCAAAAAAGAGCAGGTGATGACTCCGCCGTTGCTCAGCGGCGCCGTTCGTTTTCCATATGGGCCGTTTCAATTTACGCTGCAACTCGCGAAAGGGCAGCCGTACGAAATTCACGCTTCGACCGATTTGAAAAACTGGTCGGTCATCGCGCGCGACATCGCGACCGCCGATTGTTTCGAGCATCTGGATTCCGACGCGTCGAAATTCAGCCATCGTTTTTACCGGGTCACCAGCGGCGTCCATTCCTCACTGAGCATTATTGGTTACGCCTCGATGACGCTGCCTCCCGGATTTTCGATGATTGCGAATCAATTCGACGCGCCGAGCAACAGCGTCGGTGAATTGTTCAAAGACTGGCCGGACGGCACGACATTGAGCCGGTTTGACATGCGGCTGTTTCGGCTGACGGAAAATAAAGTCGTCGGGGGAAAATGGACCAATCCGACCGAACAACTGCAACCGGGCGATGGTGCGATTTTTTTCAACAGCACTTCGGATTACAAGGCGCTGACGTTTGTGGGCGAAGTGATCCAGGGCGGCACGTCCATTCCGATTCCGGCGGGATTTTCCGTGCGCAGTTCGCTCGTCCCGCAATCCGGTTCGCTCCTGGAGGATTTGAGTTTTCCCATTTCCAACGGCGACGTCATTCACCTTTACGACCGGGACCGTCAGGCGTATGTAACGTATCCTTACGAGGACGGAAAATGGAAATCCGGTCCGCCGATGGTCAGCGTTGGTGAATCTTTCTGGGTTGCAAAAACCGTTCCCGAAAACTGGAGCCGCGATATTTCGGTTTCCTGAAATGTTTCGCGCCGGAAATTCCAGTACGGAAAACTGATTCGACGCGCCGCCAAAGGCCGCTCGGCGCTGATGATTGAATCCGAGCGAAGATTGGCGGTTCAATTCAAGTTCGGCTTCTCTGATTTTTAAATCATCCTCTTACCGGCGGACGCAGCACACGATACGATTGCGTCCACGGATCAAACCGGCAAACCGGCCGATACTCGCAACGATCGCACGCCGTTTTTGTTCCCGCGCGAAACGGCGAAATCGCGATGCGCCCGGCGAAAATTTCCCGTCCATGGCTTTTTAAAAAATCTTTGATCATTTCAATCAGCGCCTGAAATTCCGCCCCCGTCAAAGCGTCGTTGCCCACTTTGGAAAAATCGCCGCCTTTCTTCAGATTGAATTTGAACTGATCGCCTTTCTCCGCTCCGCTCGAATCGAATTTTTGCAAATGCGCGCCGTCGAATCGCCCGCTGTGTTTGCAGCCGTTTTTGTAAATCGAATCGCGACTGCCGAGTTCCTCTTCGCGCGTTCGGCTTGAACCGCCGTTGGCCCTGAGCGCGACATAAAATGCGCCGGCGGGAATGATCCGGCGAAAATCCAATTCGCCATTGAGATTTTTAAACTCTGACAACGCGCCGAGATATGCGAGCAATTGCAGTTCAAGACCGTGATGCAGCCGGAGCGGATCAAGCCGGCGCGCGCTGGATTTGTAATCAATCACAACGGCCAGAGCCTCGCCGGTTTCCTCGACGGAGCAAATATCCACGCGATCCATTCTGCCGCGCAAAAGCAACGCGTGCCGATTGTCCAGTTCAATTCGCCACGCGGGCAATCCGCGTTCTTCGAGGCCGAAACTGATTTCGACGGCCGCCGGGTCAAACTGATATTGCTTCGCCCAGCCGACGAGCGTTTCGACGATTTGCTCCAGCGTTTCGATCAAAATTTCCGCCGTGAAACGCCGCGACTCCGCTACGGTGAATAAACCATCGCGAAAACCCGGCAGCAATCGTTCGCCGATTTCACGCGCCAGCAAACGCGCTTCGCCGGGCGTCAAATCGCGCCAGCGCCGCCCGGAGTTTTTTATCGCGAGATGAAATTCCTTCAAAACCTCGTGCTGAAAATTCCCCTTGTCGCGCGCGTCCAGTTCAAATTCGACGCGTTCGCCCGCTCTCAATCCGCGCGCGACAAAAAATTTGAATGGACATTCCGCAAACGATTCCAGCGCGCTGACCGAAGTGCGAAGTTCTGCGCCATAAATTTTTTCAACAAGCTCGGCGGAGAGATTTTCAGCGGAATTGCACGCGACGACATTTTTCCATTTCGCAATGACCGGACCGAGCAACGGCACGGACGCGGAAAGTGAATCCGCCAGTTCCGCCGGATTCCCAAAAAGCGCGACGCTCAATTCGCTCCAGTGCTCCGCGTTTTTCCAGTTTTCAATTTCCGAAAATTCCGTCATTTCCAATTTCGGAAAAAGCCGGCGCACATCGCCGAGAAACGCGGACGGACTTTGCTCGCGTCCCGCGCCGTCGCGGCGCGCGCACGTCAAAACGAGCGATTGCCGGGCGCGCGTGCACGCGATGTAGCCGTAGTAACGCTCCATGCCGATTTGTTGCAGGTAATCCGGGCCGATCGCCGCGCCGCGCGAGGCGAGCGTTTCCCGGTCGGTACGATTCAGCAGAATCGGCGCGGGCGGCGGCGCGGGAAAAACGCCTTCGTTCAATCCCAGCACAAAAGCGATTTTCAAATCGGGATTTCGCGAGCGATCAATCGCGCCGACCAGCACCTGGTCCAGCGCGGGAGGAATTACGCCGACGCTCAAATTTCCCAGTCCCGCTTCAAGAATCGGCAGCCAATCCTGCAACGACAAAGCTTCCTCGGGAAATGCGAGTTCAAGATTTTCGAGCCATTCGCCCATTTGTTCCCAGACCGTTTCGTGAAGCGCCAAATGCGGCAAATGCAGTTCGGCGGCGTCCGCGCTCCAGCGGTCCAGCTTTTGGCCGGCCTTGAGATTTTTCCACAATTCGCGAATCGCGCCGGCGAGTTGCGCGCCGGTAATGCCGCGGTCGCGCGAACTCAGCGCGTGATGAAATATTTCGAACGGCGGAATTATTTTTTGCCGCGCGCGTTCCAGTTGCGATTCGCCGTTCGCGTTTCCGGAAAATTTCAGCGGCGCCGTCCAAATGGATTTCCCGCGCCAGCCGCGCGCAAGCGCTTCGTTTTCAAGATGGCAAATGGCGGATTCGTCGTCGCAAACCAATCCGGTTTTCAGCGCGCCAAACCAATCCTCGTGTTCCCAGCCGAATGCCGCGAGCCGCAGCGCGTAGCGGGTCAATTCCGCCAGAGGATGATGCGAAACCGATTCGCGCCGGTCGAGAAAGACGGGAATTTCGTAGCGCGCGAAAACACGGCGGATGGCGTCGTGATAATTTTCCAGCGAACGCACGAGAATTGCCGCGTCGCGAAAACGTCCATTTCTTTCGCGGACATAACGATGAATTTCCCGCGCGGCGAATTCCACTTCCGCCTCGGGACTCGCGCAGGCAACGATGCGAACGGCATTTCCGGGCGAATCGGTTTCGGAAAATGCGACCGGCGGTTTTGCCCAGAATTTTTCCAGATGTTTCAACGCGGGTTGCGAATCAAAACGACCCGGCCTGACGCCGCGTTTCAGGATTTCAATTTGAATCGCCACGTCGGGAATCGCGCCGAGTTCCTCACGGCAATGCAGAAAAGTTTCCGTCACCGGCGCCCACGACGAATGCCATGGCGCGCTTTTTTCCGGTTCGCCGTCCAGGCAAAACGCGAGCGTCGTTTTTTCGGCGCGACGACAGATTGCGCTCAGAAACCGGCGTTCCTGCGGCGTCATTTGCACAAATCCGTCAAGCCACAGGCCGGCGATGGAAAATGCGTTTTCGCCGGCGTGTTCCAAATGTTCCGTCGCGAGATCGAGCAAACGGTCCGCGTCTTCGATGTCGCGTTTTTTCAACCAATCGGCGTAGGCGCGCGCGAGCAGCGACAGGTCGGCAAGCTTCGCGCTGAGATTTCTATTTTCGGAAAATTTTCCCGCAAGAGTTTCGAGACGCAACGGCGAAAGATGGTACCGTTGCAATTCGCGAAGCAATTGGCTGAGTTGCCGCGCAAAACCTGGCAGACGCGCGCTGGCGCGAAAAAGCCGCAGTTCGCCGCGATGCCGCTCCAGCAACGCTCGCAGAACCATCACGCGGCCTTCCTCGGAAAGCAGTTTCGGCAACGGAATTCCGAGATAATCGAAAACAAATTCGGCGAGCCGCTCGAAGGAATAAATCCGAAGACGCGTCCACGCGCTCAATCCGCCTTCGGCAAGCTGGCGTTCGAGCTGAAAAGTCGCCTGCTTGGGCGCGAGAAGAATCAATGGCAATCCGTCCGACGACGCCTGAATCGCGTCGCGAATTTCCGCGAGACAGCGGAAAGTTTTTCCGCTGCCGGCGGGACCGAGAAGAAATCGGATTTGCACTTTCTGATGTTTTACGGAAGAGCGCGGCGACGCAAAGAATTTATTGCGGGAAAATAATTCGCCGTTTCGCCGGCGCATTTCAAAAATGCAATTTCAGTTCATCGCGAAAAATAAATTCGTGCTCGTTGGTGTTCATTCGTGGTTTTAAATCCTGTTTAAACTTTTCCAAGCTGAATCAAACTTCCACGCATTTTCCCGCGCCGGGCTGGATTATGTTAATTTTCGGATGCAGCGCGCGGATTTGCTCTTCAAACCATTGCCGCGCGCTGTCGTCGCCATGACCGAGCAAAATCGCGCGTGGCTGGACCTGGCCGACGAAATCGAGCAGTTCCTCGCGATTCGCGTGAGCGGTGAGATCAAATTCCTCGATCTGACAATTTCGCGTTACTTCGCCGCCGCTGCCGCTGAGGACGAAAGTTTCGCCCTGTTTCGCGGCGCGCAATCTTCCGGCGGGCGAATCCGGATCCGCGTAACCCACAAAAAATATCGCCATTTTTTCGTCGCCGACCATTCGCATCGCCAGATCGTGCGCGGCGGTTTTTTCGCTCATCATTCCGGCGGTGATGACGAATAATCGTCCGCCGCCCAGACGCATCGCTTGCGCCTGGCCCTTTTCCAGCACGATGAGATTCAGCGCCTCGCGCAATTGCAAATCGGGAAGCTGGCGATTCGTGCGATGCGATTCCAGATCGTAAATTTCCGTGAACACGCGGCCCAGTCCGCCGATGTAAATCGGCTGATGTTTCAATCTCTGTTCGCGCATCAGACCGGCGAGCAGCGCGAGAATTTCCTGCGTGCGACCCAGCGCAAAAGTCGGAATCAACACCGAACCTTTTCGGTCAAGCACCTGTTGAATGGATTGGCTCAGGCGTTCGATTTCAGCCTGGCGCGTAAAGCCTGGAGGCGTGGAACGATTGCCGCGCGTTGTTTCCATGATCAAAACGTCCGCGCTAATATTTTGAAATTGCGCGCGCTTCAAAATTGTCTGGTCGTGAAAACAAACATCGCCGGTATAGAAAATCGTTTCCTTTGCGCCGCGAACCAGGATGCCGGCCGAGCCAAGCGCGTGGCCGGCGTCGAAAAATTCCAAAGTAGGCGACGGCAATCCGGCGCGGGTTTTGTGGAACGCGGCCCATTCGACTTCGCGATTGTATTTAAAACCTTGAAACAGCGGCGCGATTTCGTCCACTTCGTCGTGCGTGTAAAGCGGATATTCGCGAATGCCGCATTCGTCGCGCTGGCGCGTCATCACGTTGACGGAATTATGCAGCACGCGTTCGATCAGAAAATAGCTGAGTTCCGTCATCATCACGTGCGATTGCGGAAAATATCTCAGTGCAACGGGAAGCGAGCCGACGTGATCGTGGTGACAATGCGTCAGCGCGATCGCGTCCACTTCCTTGTCCTGAATCAAACCGTACAACGGCAAGCTTTCGCGTCCCATCAGTTTGGGATGCGTTCCGGTATCCATTAGCAGCCCGTGCCCTTCCAATTCCAGAAACCACCCGCTGGCGCCAATGTCCGTGGCGGGATTCAGATTCGTAATGCGCATATTCCAATAAAACCGATGAAAGCGCCGGACACAATGGATTCTTCCCGCGGGACGCCTCGTTTGTCATTTTTTTTCAGATGCAAAACTTCTGGCGCGTGCTTCCGATGTTGGGTTAATTTAAAACCCGCACTACCATGAAGATCAAACGATTCGCGCTATTCCTCGTCACCACGTTTTTGGCAATTGGATTTTTCGCCGTTCCATCCGCGAACGCGAAACCTCACGCCCGCCATGTTTTTATCATCAGCTTCGACCAGGGTAATCCGGACCTGATCGAGAAAACGCCGATGCCGACCTTTCACGGCATGGCCGACGAGGGCGCGCACACATGGAGCGCCTACACGATTGTTCCCAGCCTCACGCTGCCATCGCATACCTCCATGTTGACGGGAGTCGGCCCGCAGGTGCATCAGATTCTTTGGAACGATTACGAGCCGGAAAAAGGCGTTGTCAAAGTGCCGACAATTTTCAGCCTCGCGAAAAAACGCGGGCTGGTCACGGCGATGTTCGTGGGCAAGGAGAAATTCAAACACCTGCTTATTCCCGGCAGCGTGGACGTATTTGTCTGGCCGCAGCCCGAGGACGATGCGAAAGCCGTGGCGCGCGCGTTTGCAGCACGGGTCAGCGAATTGAAACCGAATCTTTGCTTCATTCATTTTCGCGATCCCGACACGATGGGTCATAAGTACGGCGCGAATTCGCCGGAAAAAATTCAGGCGCTCAAGGATTGCGATGAAGCGCTCAAAACGATCAAGGACGCCATCGCATCCGCCGGTTTGCTGAAAAGCAGCGTCATTATTCTTACAGCCGATCACGGCTCGCATGACACAAAAAACAGGGCAGGGAAAACCGTCGCAACGCACGGTTCGGCGGAATCCATTGATGTAAGAATTCCGTGGGTCGCGTGGGGAAAAGGCGTGCGAAAAAATTTCACGATTACCGCACCGGTGGTTCAATATGATACCGCCGCCACCGCGCTCTGGCTGCTGGACGTGCCGTTGCCGGAGAGCTTTTGGGGCCGGCCTGTGACGAGCGCGTTTAAATAATCAATTTCGGCGGATTCGGATTTCGAGCTTCGGCTTTTTGATTCAATAAGTTATACGAGCCGTTTGTATTCGGACATGGCGGAAAGTTTTTTGACGAGTTCTTTTACTTTTTGCGCCTGGCTTTTGTGCGCCAGCAAAACGGCGTCGTCTGTCTGAACGAGAATCGAATCGCGCAATCCGACGACGGCAATCGGTGTGCGATGAGTTTTCGTCCGCGCGTCGAAAATAATATTTCGCGCGGCGTCCACGTGAACGAAATCCGCCATCGCGCAATTGCCTTCCGCGTCCGGCTTCAAATGCCGCGCCAGCGCCGTCCACGAACCGAGATCGTCCCACTCGAATGAGCCGTCCGCGCAGATGACATTCTGCGCTTTCTCCATGAGCGCGTAGTCAATCGAAATTTTTTTGATTCCCGGATATTCCTTCGCGAGCGTTTTATTCAGCTTTGCCGGATTTGCCGCGACTTTGAACCAGCGCCGGCACGCTTCGTACATTTCAGGCTGATGTTTTTCCAATCCTTCCGTGATTGTCACGAACGACCAGACGAACATTCCGGCGTTCCAGCGATATTTTCCGC
>DASSNZ010000136.1:0-3730 GCA_035701135.1 Verrucomicrobiia bacterium | reverse complement strand
TCCTCGGGATTTGCGTCGGCTACCAGGCGCTGTTTGAGAAAAGCGAGGAGTTCGACAGTTGCGCCGCCGGGCTTGGAATTTTTAAGGGCAAAGTGGTCCGGTTTTCAGAGACAAGCGGACTGAAAATTCCGCAAATCGGCTGGAACCAGATCGAATCCGTCAATCTGAATTGCCCGCTTTTTCGCGGCATTGCCGAAGGCAGTTTCGTTTATTTCGTCCACAGCTTTTTTCCGAAACCGGCGGATGATTCCATCGTGGCGGCGCGCACGAATTACGGCGAAACGTTTGCGTCGTCCGTTTGGCGCGACAACGTTTTCGCGACGCAATTCCATCCCGAGAAAAGCCAGGCCGTTGGATTGAAGCTGCTGCGAAATTTCGTGGAGTTTGCGAAGGAGCAAAGTTGATTGCAAGTTATGCGTGCTTTCCGTTGACAAGATGTCGGCAGCACTTTTTGTGACTTCAAATCAATTCAATTTCGCGCTTGCCTGCGCGGGTTTTGCGACGGGGCGGGGGCGAATGACGGCGGACAAATAATTCACCAGCGAATTGATTTGCGCGTCGGTCAAAATGCCGCCTTCTTTTTCGGAAAACGCGGGCATCAATGTTCCGGCCTTGCCGTGCGTAATCCAGTTTCTCCAGAATTCGGCGTTCGTATTTTCCTTGAGCGCGTGCAGGTCGGGAACCATCGTAGCGCGCCGCTCGGCTTCATGGCAAATCCCGCAGGCGGTTTGATACAGCGCGAGGCCGTATTTCTGCCGGGTCGGTTCGACGTGGCAACGCGCGCAATCTCCGCGGAACACGGCCTGGCGATCCGCCATCGCGACCTTCTGATTGCCCGCGCGA
Organism: Verrucomicrobiia bacterium; assembly: GCA_035701135.1. Lineage (GTDB taxonomy): Bacteria > Verrucomicrobiota > Verrucomicrobiia > Limisphaerales > DASXHY01 > DASXHY01. Next base: position 2,887 of record DASSNZ010000136.1, on the reverse strand, counting down.
TTTTGAGAATTCATCTGTTCGGAAGCGGGCGGCGGGAGAATTTTCGTAAGCACATCCAGGTATTTGACGCCTTTGTCGCTGTTCACGGTGATGCGTTTGCGGACGGTTCCAAATTTGTTCGCGAGATTCATCGTCACGTGGATTTGCCCGTTCGTTCCCGGCGCGAGTTTCCAAGGCTGTTCGGGCAGTTTGGCAACGGTGCAGCCGCAGGAAGTAAATACATTATTGATCGTGACGGTTTCGGGAGAAACATTGGTGAGGTTGAAAGTGAAATGCGCTTCGGGCGTTCCGTTCGTGACGGGTTGATCTTTTGTGTCGGCGTCCCACGCGAGAATGTGGTCGAGCGATTGCGATGAGGACGGAGCGACATTGGCGGGAACGCTTAAGGTCCGGGCGTGAATGGGAGCGGGTTGCGCGGGAACGGGACGAATGCGAACAGGTTGTTGCGCGGAGGCGGAAACGGCAAATCCAACAGCGAAACAGAAACACAAGCTCGGGTTCATAACACCGGCCAAACTATTCGCCGCGCGGGAAAATGGCCAGATGAAAAAATGCGGAACGGAGACGTGTCTGGAAACTGGCGCCAAACAATCGGGAATTTAACGTCTGACACGGATGGCGACGAATTTGAAATCCGCCCGGAGTTCGCCGGAAAAATTTAGCGCACGTGTTTGAAAACGAGCTTGGTCATTTCAAACATCGTGACCTGTTCGCGGCCATCGAAGACCTGCTTCAATTTTTCATCCGCGTTGATGCGGGTTTTGTTATTTGGATCCTGAAGATTATTCGCGCGAATATAATCCCAGAGCTTGCGCGTGATTTCCGTTCGCGGCACGGGTTCGTTTCCGATGATCGAAGCCAATTGCTCGTCGGGTTGAACCGGTTTCATGAAAGCCGCGCTGGGCTTGCGTTTGGTTTGATTTCCTTCTGCCATAATATCTCTCGAATTTAATTTTCCGGCTGTGACCGTGCCATAGGGTATTCACCCATTTTCCGCAGGCTGAAGCCGATTTGGTGGATTGAATTTACCACGGATGAACACGGATGGACACGGATTCAAGTATTTAAATTTAAAAAGCTAAAAACGAAACCCGAATGGGCGCCTCAGCTTTTGTTGCGTTTCATTTTTCGTGTCCGGATTTGGGTTTTTCGCAATTTCCAGATCTGCGCGAATTCATTTTATCCGCCAATCAGATAGATGTTTTTGTTTCGTTATTATTCCCGATTCAACGCGCTCAAAACCGCCTTCACCGACGCCAGTTCTATATTCGTATCCACGCCGGAACCCCATCGGCTCCGGCCATCCGCGCGCCGGATCTGAATATACGCGATGGCCATCGCCTGTTCGCCGGAACTCAACGCGTGTTCGCTGTAATGCGTGATTTCGAATCGCGGCAATCCAACGGTTGTGAAACCCTGCACGAGCGCCGCCAGCGGTCCGTTGCCATCGCCGGAAAATTCAACCGATGCGCCGTCGCGAAGCAATCGCGCGCGGCAACGAACCATTCCATTCCGGCTTTCCGTCGAAAAACCTTCGAGTTGCCACGGCCTGGCCCGCTCAATGTATTCGCGCCAGAACATCGCTTTAAGCTCCGCCGCACTCACCTCCCGGCCAAGCCGATCCACTTCGTCGTTTGCAATCGGCCCGAACTCGCGTTGCATTTCCTTGGGCAACTCGATTCCGAATTCGCTTTCGAGCAAATAGGAAACGCCGCCTTTTCCGCTCTGGGAATTCACGCGAATGACCTCGTGGTATTCGCGGCCAATGTCCGTTGGATCAATCGTGAGATACGGCACGTCCCAATAAGGTGCTGCCGACATCTTGTCGGCAGAATCTTTCTGACTTTCCGGCAAGATGCCGGAAGCACGTTTCTTTTCCCATTCCGCCAAACCTTTTTTGATCGCATCCTGATGCGAGCCGCTGAACGCGGTAAAGACCAGTTCGCCCGCGTACGGCTGGCGTGGCGGAACGGTCATTCCCGTGCAACGCTCATAAACTTCGCGAATCTGATTGAGATCGCTGAAATCCAGTTTCGGATCAATGCCGTGCATGTACAGATTGAGCGCGACCGTGACGATGTCGAGATTTCCGGTGCGTTCTCCGTTTCCAAACAACGTGCCTTCCACGCGTTCCGCGCCCGCGAGCAAACCCAGCTCGGTTGCGGCCACGCCGGTCGAACGATCATTGTGCGTGTGCAAACTGATGATGAGCGATTCGCGGTTTTTGACATTGCGGCACATCCATTCAATCTGGTCCGCGTAAATGTTAGGCATGGCGACCTCGACCGTGTCCGGCAGATTCAAAATCATTTTCCGTTCCGGCGTCGGCTGCCAGATGTCCATGACCGCTTCGGAAATTTCCCTGGCGAATTCCACTTCCGTCATGCTGAAACTTTCCGGCGAATATTGGAGCATGACTTCCGTGCCGCGCAATTTGGGCAAACGTTCCCTGATCCATTGCGCGCCGCGAACGGCAATTTCAATGATTTCCTTTTTCGATTTTCCAAAAACGACGCGGCGCTGCGCGGGCGACGTGGAATTGTACAAATGGATGATCGCTTTTTTTGCGCCGACCAAAGACTCCACCGTGCGCTCGATCAAATCCTCGCGCGCCTGCACGAGCACCTGGAGCCATACGTCATGCGGCGCCCGATTTTCCTCGATGAGCCGGCGGTTGAACGTGAATTCGGTGTTGGACGCGGACGGAAATCCGACTTCGATTTCCTTGAATCCGATCTTCACGAGCGTCTGGAACAATTCGAGTTTTTGCGAAACGTTCATCGGAACGGCGAGCGCCTGGTTTCCATCGCGCAAATCCACGCTGCACCAGCGCGGCGCGGAAGTGAGAACTCGATCCGGCCATTGGCGGCCCGGCAAATTCACCGGA
>DASSNZ010000135.1:0-9158 GCA_035701135.1 Verrucomicrobiia bacterium | reverse complement strand
AGATCGGACATGCCATCGTGATCGAAATCGCCGGTGCCGTCGCGCATTGTGCTTCCGAAGTGCTGACTTTCCCACGTATCATCAAGTCCGTCGTTGTCAGAATCGCCCGCAGTAGGCGAGCCTTTGCGGAGCAAATTGCCGTTGGCGTCATAGCTGTATGCAATCTGATTCGTCCCGCCGTAATCCGCCAGTAACAACCGTCCGGCGGTGTCGTAGGTGTAATGAATGGTTTCGGCGCGCGCGCAAAAGGCGGTCAACGCCGAAAGAACGAGAAGCTTTAGCAAGGTTTTCATTTTGTTGAAGCGAATTTCGTTTTGTCGTGCGGCTGTTAATCCAAAACCAGCGTTTCGGCCTGCGCTCTTATTTCTTCACGGGTCGGATTGTTCGGATCTTTGAACGATCCCGGTCCGATGTCATCGAGAATGTCCTCGACCGGCTTGCTGGTGTCCGTCTGCAACTTGAGTGAGGGCGGATCTATTTCGGACATCCAGCCACCGCTCCGGCCGAAAATTGCGCTGGGGTCCAGCAAAACCGCCAGATTATACGCTGCGTAGTCCCAATTTTCGTGGAAGCGAAGTTGATCGGGTGAAGGAGCCGGTTGTGGTGGTGTCGGACCATTTTTCGAGACGTTCAAGGCATCCGTTAACGTTGCGTAATCCAGTGCTGACAGAGTCGCAACTGACAAACTGCTGACTTTGATGTTGGCGCTGATTGAAGCAGTCGAGGGCGGATCAATCCGGACCATTCCGCCACCCTTGATTTGTCTTCGCATTCCGGCCTTGATTTGTTGCTGATAGGCGAAGAGCGGCGCAAATTCGCCATAAGCCAAAGCCTGCAATCCGATTATTTGCGCCATGGGCAGCGGCAGACTTCCCGGCATGGCAAACCGCCACGAATTCCAGTTCGCCATGTGATCTCGCGCCCCGCTCGGATCCACAAACCGTAGCGGATTGCCTGCGGCATACTGATACGGATTGATGCGGCGCGGATCGAGTGATTGAAGCGGATCGCGGGAGAGAAAACGCGCCGAGGCACTGTCGTAAAATCGCGCGCGATGATAGAACAATCCCGTTCCCGCCTCCGCGATCACGCCCCAGCGACCCTGCCAGGTGAAGGCGTTGTCAGCAGAACCGCTTGCGCCCGTGGCTTCGCCGTACGGTCCCCACGCGTAACCGGCCACGACGGTGCCGGAATCGTCCGTAAGTGCTAGCGTATTGCCGGTCTCGTCGTAATGATAGAACTGCCGCGCGCCCGTGTTGGCATCCACGCTGTAAAGCAGACTGCCGTCCGGCGCGTGAACGTAGTAGCGGAGATCCGCGCCATCCTGTTTTTCAATCGAAATTTCCGGAAGACCAAGCGCATAATTCCAGACGTATTCCCGGTTCGCCGTGCCATTGGTTCGCGTCAGACGATTGCCGAGCGCGTCGTAGGTGAAGCTGACCGTGCTCGCTCCGTTGGTGTAAGCCAACAATCGTGAGGCTAGGTCCCAATGATAGCCACGCGATGAATCCTGTAGCAATCGCCCAAGCGCGTCGTATTGAAAGCCGTTTACCTGCGAAGCAGCGTCGAAGCTGTAACTCGTCGGAGCCGGGGATGTGAATGGCGCGGGCGCGGTGCGGTCCACCTCCGTAACTCGGCCAGCCTTGTCGCGGGTGAAGTCGAGACTGATGATGCCGCCTTCCCGGATCGTCGCGACACGGCCTTCGGCATCGAAAGTGTAACCGCCATTCATGCCGTTCGGACGCGTGATGTTCGTCATCCGGCCCGCCGCGTCGTAGCCGAATGCGGTTGTTCCTCCCAGCCAATCGTGAACTGACGTGACGAGGTCGCGATTGTTATACTCATAGCCGACGGTTTTGCCCGGCGCGAGCGTCATGGTTTCAATGCGGCCCGCTGCATCCCGCGTAATCGTGATTCCGTTGGCGTTGGTCATCAGACTGCGATTGTCGTAGGCAAGCGAAATTCCGTTGGCGAAGGTCAGGCGACCATTTTGATCGTAAGTGAACTGAAGGTCCGTTCCGTCGGAGTATTTCAGCCGGGTGACGCGGCCCAGGCCGTCGTAATCGTTGGTGACGCCGCCCAGTTCACCCGGAAAGATTACAACTGACGGACGATTCCGATTGTCGAAGGATACGGTCATCGTACGGCCCAGCGGGTCCATTCGCGAATTCACGCGGCCCGAAGAATCGCGTGGCGAAAGCCAGAGATTCCCGTTCGGATCGCGAATACCATTCAACAGCCCGAGCGCGTCGCGGGTATAATCCGCCGTGGAATAACCCGCGCCGCTATGCATGAGCCGGCCGGCGCGATCATACGCGAAATGGACGCTGTTGCCATCCGGACCTTGGAGCATCGTCGGGCGTCCAAGCGCATCGTAGTCCATGCGCGTCGTGTTGGTGAGCGGCGAAACGAGTTCCGTGATGCGCCCGAGATTGTCGCGCGTGAAGCTTGTTTCGTTTCCGAGCGGGTCCGTTGCGGACGTAAGTTGACCCGCGTCATCATAAGCGGCGGAATTCGTGTTGCCGTCGAAATCAGTCACGGCAACCAACCGCCCGCGCGAGTCATATGTGAAATCAATTTCTGCATTATGCCGCCCGTCAGGAATCGAACTTACGCGTTGAAGTGCATCGTAAATGTAACCAAACACGCCATCGTCGGGATCGGTGATGGTGTAGAGATAATCGCCGGCGTTCGCGTAATCAATCTGCCACATGTTAGTTTTCCCATCCGTGAATGAACTGAGATAGTTGTGGCGCGGACCGTAGGTGAATTGTCGCAAGGCACCGGAAGCGTCTTGAATGGCCGTGACGCGATCCTCGCCGTTGTATTGCCAGGTCGCGAACGCTCCATCGGCATTCGTCAACGCGACAAGCCGGCGCAGGGCATCGTAGCCGAACGTGGTAAAATTCAGCGCCGGGTCGCGCACCGAGGCAAGTGTCGCGTCGGGATTGTAAGTGTAAAGCATGACGCCGCCGGCGGCATTTGTCCGGGCGAGCGGCTGGCCGTGGCTGTTGTAGGAAAATGTCGTGGTCTGCCCGGAGCGATCCGTGAACGCAATCATGTTTCCTTGAGCATCACGGGAGAACAATTCCGTCGCGCCGTCCGGGAAGGTAATCCTGCTCAGGTCGTAAAGCGTGATTCCGTTGACGACTCGGCTCGAATACTGGAACGATGTGATTTTTCCGTCGGGCCGCGTGATTGATGCGGGCTTGCCGCTTGCCGAGTGGTAGCTGATGCGCGTCACCTCTCCAAGACGATTGGTAATGGCAATCCGTCGGCCCAAACTATCGTAACCGAACGATTCCGTTTTTCCCGCCTCATCCGTTTCCGTGAGCAGCCGCCCTGCGGAATCGTGAGTGAACACGCGCGTATCGGCAAATGGGTTCGTGATGCTGGTCGTATTCTCGGAGTAGTTGAAGGTGTTGGTTGCAACGTCCTGAAAACTGAACTGAGACACGATTCCTTGCGCAACAACCTGTCCGTTCGTGTTATAGCTGGAACTGACATTCTCGTGGACGTTTCCGAAATGATCTATAGCCCGCAGCAACACAAAGCTTCCGTCTCCATCTTCATCATAATGGTAGAACGTGCTGGATTCAGGATCACTCACACTGTCCAGGCCGAAAAACTCATTGCCAGCGTTGATTCCCACATCGCGCGTACCGTCGCTCACGCCAGTCAACCCAAATTGGAATGGGTCGTAGGTGAACGTAAGCGAGCGGCCCAGCCCATCGGAAACCGAAGCAAGCAACCGATTGGAATCATAAGTCAACGTATGCACATTGCCACGACCGTCGGCGATTGCGGAGAGCTGGCCGTTTATGTTGAACGTGTAAACGAGGTTCACGCGCGGGTCGCCGAAGAAGTAGTTTGCGCTGCTTTCAACGAGTTGAAATGGAGTCGAAACATCGCCGATGAGATTCCAGTTCACGCCGCTTTTAGTGAAGCGGGCGATGCGGCCCTGCCAGGTGATGACGCTCACCTCATTACTGACGCGGATAAGGGAGAAATCGAAGTTGTGGCTCCAATTCGCGCCGAGCGCGCTGTGAATCGTATAGTCGCGGCGCAGGCGCGATGCGTAATGACGGGCAAACATCAGCGGCATCGGCCCGCCGAGATACAGGTCCGGCGCCTCGCCCATGACCAGTTCGCCGGTGAACGGATTGACCGGGTCGCCCTGGTCGCGGGTTTGCGTGTTGGCCGCGGTGGTTTTTACTTCGGGATCGCCCACGATGTGATAAGTGAAAACATTCGTTCCGGGCGGACACGGAGGTTTGTCCTTGAGCGTGACGACGATGGTTGCCTCTGCTTCCTGAATAAAATGTCCAAAGCTACAGTTAATAAAAATACCCGTCGCGTCGCTGGCGGAACTGACCACGGTTATCTGATTGCCACTGCCGGTTACTTCCCACAAGTATCCGCAGGGCGCCTTGGGCGGAATGTGTATTGTCAGGATGGAGCCGATCTTTGCGCGAATCTCGTTGGTCTGGTCGGCGCGAGCGCCGGCGACAAGGCAAAACAAAGCGCATCCAATAACGCAAACGAACGGGCGGAAGATCAGGTTTGTTTTCATGGTCATTTGCATTCTGAATTTCGGGGTATTCATAATGTGCGAAAATGTCCCGGCTTGAAGTGGAGACGTGGATCGGATTCGTATACGTTGTGGCTTCCAATGGCCGCGTACTGGATAACGCTGGAACCCTGGAACGCCAAATGTCTTACGCGGGGTCATTCGAATTTCTCCGGCACCACGCCAAAAGCAGGGTCGTATTCTTCGCCGTTCACCAAATCTGGACGTTTAACCTTGTCAAAGAAACTGAAGCCGCCGCCATTCTCCACGTGATAGCTCCCTTTGGGCAATGGATTTGCCAAGTCCATGGAAAAGCGGAGCGGCAGCTTCCGGTCGGCTACTTTTTGTAACTCAGAGTAGTCGCGTTGGTTTAAATAATCCTCCGGTGTGATTTTGTACGCGTGCGGCGTGGCTCCGTAGCCTGTCAGGAGCAGGCAAAATCCTGAAACTACAATCAACTCAGCGACTGCTGGAGGAAGGCGCTTTTTCATCGGCTTTTCCTTTTCTGAACTGTCCGGCTGGACCATGGCTTCAGCTTTGGACGCGGAGTAATGCGGCGTCTGTCCGAATCGGGCGATTCAACCCGATTCGTCGCGCCTGGTCAAGCGAGCTTTTTTACGGATTTTTTACGGACGGGAGGTTCTCGTGGGGAGGTTTAATTGAGAATGACCCGAAAGACGTCACCAATAGTTCGCGCTCTTAAATTTTTCTCATCTCCGCGCCTCTGTGCTGAAACTCCTTTCGCTCCACCAAATACAGATTTGATTCTTCCCTTCCGATTCCGCATTCTGCTCCGCTGTGAACATTCCCGAACATCGCAAGGCCATTGACAAGCTCGATGCGGAAATCATCCGGCTGCTGAACGAGCGCACGCGCCACGTCCTCGCCATCGGCGAAATCAAACTCAAAGCCGGCGAGGAAATCTACGCGCCGCATCGCGAACGCGCCGTGCTTCAACGCCTGTTCAAGTTGAACGCCGGCCCGATGACCAACGATTCCGTCCGGGCCATTTACCGCGAAATCATGTCGAGCGCGCTGTCGCTGGAAAAATCCCTGAGCATCGCGTATCTCGGGCCGGAAGCGACCTTCACGCACCAGGCCGCGATCCGGAAATTCGGTTCCAGCCTCCATTACGCGCCGCAGAAAACCATCGCGGACGTTTTTTCCGAAGTGAGCATACACCGCGCGGATTACGGTGTCGTGCCGGTCGAGAATTCCACCGAAGGCGTCGTCACACACACGCTCGACATGTTCGTGGACAGCGATTTGAAAATCGTTTCGCAAATTATTTTGCCCGTTCAGCAATGCCTTATCAGCAACGCGCCGCGCGCGAAGATCAAAAAACTTTTCGCGCATCCGCAATCGCTCGCGCAATGCCGCGGCTGGATTCAGAATAATCTGCCGCACGCGGAAATCATCGAAACGTCCTCCAACGCGCGCTCCGCCGAATTGGCGGCAAAGGAAAAAACCACCGCCGCCATCGCGGGAATTCTCGCGGCGGAAAAATACGGCCTGGGCGTGCTCGAACGCGACATCCAGGACAATGCGGCGAACGCCACGCGGTTTCTCGTTCTCGGACGCCGATGCGGTCCGCCCACCGGCGACGACCGCACGAGTCTGATGGTGAGCATTTCGGACAAGGTCGGCGCGCTGCATCACGCGCTCGCCGCGTTTCGCGTCAACCGGATCAATCTCACAAAAATCGAATCCCGCCCGAGCAAGCGGAAGGCGTGGGAATATTTTTTCTTCATTGATTGCGACGGCCATCAGCACGACCGGAAAGTCGCCAAAGCAATTGAAATGTTAGGCGCGGAATGCAGTTACGTGAAGGTGCTCGGTTCGTATCCCAATTCGGATTGAGGTAAAATTACGCACGGCGCGATAGGGTCAATTCCTGACCGTTTTCCGGCTGAATTTCGCTTTTCAAATCGCCGCGCCGGGGTAGAGTTGCGCCATGTCCACAGAACCATCCAATCACTTTTTCATCTGGGGAATTGACGATTCCCCGTACGGCCCCGTCGAGTTGCCCGTGCTCGTGAATTGGATCAAGGACGAGCGCGTTCTCGCCGATACCTGGGTGTTCGCGCGGCGAATCGGGACATGGCAACGCGCGGCGGAAATTCCGGAATTGAAAATGTTTTTCGGCCCGAAAAAATCCGCGTCCGCCGGCTCTCCCTCGCGCGCCATCACTCCGGGTTCCCTGCGCCGAATAAAAATTCTCGCGGGCCTGAGTGACGCGCAACTGGAGCATCTCGCCGATTTTTTGGAATGGCGCGAAGTTCCGCAGTGGTCCGTTGTGTTCCGTCAGGGCGAACCTGGCGACGCGATGTATTTCGTGATGGAAGGCGAGCTGCGCGCGCGGGTGTTGCTCGGCGAACAGGAAATGATTTTGTCCACGCTCGGCGCCGGAGAATTTTTCGGAGACATGGCGCTGTTCGATCAGGGGCCGCGTTCGGCGGACATCGTCGCAAATGTGGATTGCAAGCTGATCAAAATCAGCACGACGGCGTTCAACCGGCTGACTCGCGAGGCTCCGTCTCTCGCCACGCCGTTTCTCCAGGCCACCGCCAAAACGCTCGCCGCGCGGATTCGCGCGGACAACAAACGTCTCGGCCAGATGAAACAACAATTCCGCGGCGGCGGTTTGTAAATGAACCGCGCCGCGATCTGATTCGAGATTGAAAACCCTTTCGCTTGCCCGCATTCTTTCCGCGTGAGCCATCTTGCCCAGGCCCGTGAAGTTTTTGACATCGAACTGGCTGCGCTGAAAACCGTTCGCGCGCAACTCGATTCCTCGTTCGACCGCGCGGTGGAAATTATCATTGAAGCGCTGAAGCGACGCGGAAAAATCATCATCGCCGGCATCGGAAAATCCGGCAACGTCGGCCACAAAATTTGCGCGACACTGACCAGCACCGGTTCCACCAGCGTTTTGCTCAACAGCGTGGACGCGCTGCACGGCGATGTCGGAATCGTCAATGACGGCGATGTGATTCTCGCGCTGAGTTATTCCGGCGAATCGGAGGAATTGCTCAATCTGCTTCCCGCGTTGAAACGATTTTCCGTCACGATTATTTCCATGACCGGCGCCGCAAAATCCTCTCTGGCGCGGCACAGCGACATTGTTTTAAACGTTCGCGTGCCGAAGGAAGCGTGTCCGTTCAATCTCGCGCCGACGGCAAGCACGACGGCGATGCTCGTGATGGGCGACGCGCTGGCGATGGCGATTCTTCAGGCGCGCGGTTTCAAGCAAAGTGATTTCGCAAAGTATCATCCCAGCGGCGCGATTGGACGCGCGATGCTCCTGCGCGTCGGTGACATCATGCGAACCGCCGAACGCAATCCGGTGGCAAATGAAAATTTGACGGTGAAAGAAGCGCTGATGGTGATGACACGCGCCAAATCCGGCAGTTTGAGCGTGGTGAACGCGCGCGGAAAATTGACCGGCGTTTTCACCGACGGCGATTTCCGGCGTCGCATGTCGGAAGACGAAAACCTGCTTTCGCGCCCGCTCAAAACCGTGATGACACGCGGGCCGATTTGCATTCGAGAAAACGCGCTCGCGGTGGAAGCGTTGAAAATTTTCAACGAGCGGAACATTGACGATCTGATTGTGATCAACGCGAGCAAGGAACCCGTCGGCCTCGTGGATTCGCAGGACTTGCCGAAGTTGAAAATGATGTGATCGGAAATGCGCCGCTACTTTCCGTTTCCGAGTTTCAGAAAATTTTTCAGAATCTGCCGGCCGCTTTCCGTCAGGATGCTTTCCGGATGAAACTGCACGCCCCAGATTGGAAATTCCTTGTGCTTCACGCCCATGATTTCGCCTTCGTCGGTTTCGGCGGTGATTTCGAGGCAATCGGGCAATGACTCGCGCTGAATGATGAGCGAGTGATAGCGCGTCGCGGCAAACGGATTGGGCATTCCCTCAAACAAATCTTTTTCGTTGTGCCGGATCGGAGACGTTTTGCCGTGCATCATCCGGTAATTCACGACGACTTTCGCTCCGAACGTGTGGCCGATGCACTGATGGCCGAGGCAAACTCCGAACAGCGGCAAATGCGGACCGAACGTCCGAATGATCTCGTTGGAAAGTCCGGATTCCCGCGGCGAACAAGGTCCGGGCGAAATCAAAATCCGCTCCGGGTTCAGCTCGCGAATGCGCTCCACGGAAATCTGGTCATTGCGATGCACCTGCATGTCCACGCGCATCTCGCCGAGATATTGCACGAGGTTGTAGGTGAACGAATCGTAATTGTCTATGACCAGAATCATATCGGCCTCACTGTAACACGCGGTCCGGCTTTGAAAAACAGGAAATGAAATCAGCGCGTTTTGCTTTTCGGCTTCGATTTACGCGGATTGATTTTCGATTCGCGAACGAAGTCGAGCGCGCCGGAAATCAAATCATCGGAAATGCGTTGCCCCCAGACCGCATTTCCAATTCGTTCCGCGAGGACGAATTTGATTTCGCCGCCGCTCACTTTTTTGTCCAGGCGCATCGCGGAAAAGAGCCGTTTGCGTTGCGCGGCATTCAAATCCACTTTCACCGGCAAACCGGCGCGCTGAAATAAATTGCGGATTTTTT
>DASSNZ010000134.1:0-2360 GCA_035701135.1 Verrucomicrobiia bacterium | reverse complement strand
ACACCGGTTGCACAAAACGACATGGAAGGCGAATGGAAAGTCTGCACGCCGCAAACCGTAACCGAGGGCGGCTGGCAGGGATTTTCCGCTGTCGGTTATTTTTTTGGACGCGAGCTTAACGAAAAACTCGGCGTGGCCGTTGGATTGATTGAAGCCGATTGGGGCGGCACGCGCATTGAGTCATGGACACCGCCGGAAGGCTTCGCCGCCGTTCCTGCTTTGAAACAGGAATACGAAAAAGTGCAGTTGGGTGATCCGCGAACGGAATTGCATCAACGGCTTCTGCAACAAACGTTGAATCAGTACGAGCAATGGCTGAACGCCGCGCGCGAGGCGATGCGTGCCAAGGATCTGGTTCCCGCAGTTCCGAATTATCCAGCCGATTTATTAGCGCCGCGCGACCTGCAACAGGCCACGGCTCTTTACAACGGCATGATTCATCCTTTGGAACCTTTCACCTTGCGCGGGGCGATCTGGTATCAGGGCGAGGCCAACGAATCAGAAGGAATGCGCTATGCCGATCGGATGAAAGCGCTGGTGGCCGGCTGGCGCGCACGCTGGAATCAAGGCGATTTTCCATTCTATTTTGTACAAATCGCTCCGTTCGACTACGGCGATAGTCCGGAAAAACTTGCGGAATTGTGGGAAGCCCAAACCGTCGCGGCCAATACAATTCCAAATGCCGGCGTGGCGGTGGTGAATGACATCGGAAATCTTAAAAACATCCATCCAACCGACAAACAGGATGTCGGACATCGCCTGGCGCTGCTGGCATTGGCGGAAACTTACGGACAAACGAATCTGGTTTTCAGCGGTCCCACTTTCAAATCTCTGGCCATTGAGGGAAACACGCTGCGGATCAAATTCGATCACATTGGCGGAGGACTCGTCAGCCGGAATGGCAAGCCGCTGGACTGGTTTGAAATTATTGACGCCGACGAAGGCGGATTCGTCAAAGCCAACGCTCGCATCGAGGGAGACAGCATTTTACTCTCGGCGCCCGGCGTGAATCATCCGGTCGCAATGCGATTTGCCTGGAGCGATCTGGCGGAGCCTAACCTGATGAACGCGGAAGGACTTCCCGCAGGCGCATTCCGCGCCGGAAACGTGCCCGATCGGGACTGGTTGAGCATGAATGTGCCGGAGGCAAAAAACTATCAATTGGTTTACGATCTCGATTTGAGCCGGCTCGGACCTTCCGTCAATTACGCCGTGGACAATCACGCAAAAATCCACAGTCCGTTCGATCGCATCGCCTATTTCCTGGAACTGACCGATGCGAACCGGAACAGCAAATATCTTTATGTGTCCATGGACGCGTTCACGGATAAGATCGGAAAAATCGGCGTGCCTGTGTTCGGTTCCGGCGCGCATTTTCAACAGAACGTCGCGAACCTGAATGTCTATTCGAACGTGAAAGGCATCGGCACGGGCACGCATTTGAGCGGCGGCAACATTGAATTCTGGCCGAACAACTACACTCAGCAGAACGGCGCTCACATTGCCAATGCTTCCGACGGCGCTTTCGACTTCGGCGATCAGCCATCCGATCCGGAAGATGGTTACGGCTCAATGCAGGTCCATAATCACGACGCGCGCCAAACGCTGTTTGCAATCAATCACTGGCGCGAGGGCGCGCGCGCTGATATTGGAATCGGCAATCAGCCCAAAAATAATCCCGACTGGACCTTTGCCGGAAACGCCGGGGATTATCAAACGATGCGCCTGCGCGTGTTTGTGCATTTGCGCTGAGTTTTCGCGAAGCTGAGGACTGAAATGAAGTTGAGATGAAGGCGATTGGATTTCAGGAAGTCCGGAAAAAATCCCGACATTTACAAATCGGACACTCGGCCTGGAGTTTGATGGCTTTAGAGATTTGCGGGGCAATTTATCGCGACCAATGCGGAGAACCGCAATGTGATTGCCGGATGCGCTTCCCGGCATTGGACACGGTTGCGAGGGCAAGCAATAGAAAAGATATCGCCCAAACGTAGCAGCCGATTTCCAAATCCTTCCCGCCGCCCGCAAAAGAGCGGATGATAAACGACCACACGAGGAGCGACGCCGACCAACAGAAAAAGCGCAGCCACGTGCGAGAATGTGTATTCCGCGAAAGATGTGGCAGTAAAAATCGAGAAGCGATCATCAGTAGATTGGCGAGTGTGAGCAGCGCTAAATGGGTGTTCACCGAGTAATCAAGTCCCGTTCCGCCCCATGCGGTCAATGACACCCATGCGCATTGCCATCCCCACAACCATCCCCCGCCTGTGCCGAAGGATGGCAGGAAAAACGAAATAACGAACAGCACCCATGCGGTCCAAACCAGCGGACGATTCCAATTTTCGACGTCAATTTTTTTG
>DASSNZ010000133.1:0-8397 GCA_035701135.1 Verrucomicrobiia bacterium | reverse complement strand
GCTCGATAAACCGCGTTACGTCGTCGCAAACAAAATGGACGAATCCGTCGCGGAAGAAAATCTGAAGAAATTCAAACGGCGCATCAAAAAAATTCCGGTCCTGCCCATCGCCGCCGGATTCGATGAAGGAATTGAAAAATTCAAAACCCTGATCCGCGACGCAGTGGACGAGGCGAATCAAAGTTAAACAGCAGCCAAAGGTGAAAACCCTTTACGGCTCTTTTTTTTAACACACAGACACTGAGGCGCAGAGGACGCGGAATTTCCGCATTTTGAAATCATGGCCGGGAACAACTGCGCCATTTTTTTCGACCGCCATCTCCAAACCGCAACTCCCAACTTCCAGCTTCCAACTTCCAGCTACGCTTTGGCGGCGAGTTTGAGATGGGTCAGGCGGAAAATCGCGCCTCTCGGCTCGTTGGAAACGCATTCAATTTCCCAGCCGTGCGCGAGAACAATTTGCTGCACGATGGCCAGGCCCAGTCCGGTTCCCTTTTGCTGAGTCGTGAAATACGGTTTGAAAATTTCAGTGCGGCGCTCGGGCGGAACGCCGGGGCCGTTGTCGCAAATTTCAATCGAAGCCTCGGAAGCATCCGTGCGTTTGGCGATAATCCTGATTTCTCCGCCCACGTCCACGGCCTGAATCGCGTTGATCGCCAGGTTGAATAAAACCTGCCGCAACATTTGTTCATCGGCTTCCACGGAGAACGATTCGCCGCCGACTTCGAGATGAATTTTCTTTTCCTCCAGATCGCAACTCAGCGCGCGGACGACTTCGCCAATAATGGCATCAAGCTTGAGCACGGAACGGCGGACCTGGCGAGGACGCGAGTAATTGATGAACTCGTTCAACTGCGCCGTGACCTTATCCGTTTCGTCCATAATCGCGCGGGAGCGTTCGCAAATTTCCGGCCCGGCGTCCGGCTGTTTTGAAATCATGTGCGCCATGCCGCGAATGATGTTCAGCGGATTGCGCGTTTCGTGCGCGAGACCCGCGGCGGCGAGATTCAATTCTTTCAAATGCGTGTTCAATTCGCTGGCGCGAACCAGTCTAAGTTGTAAATCCGATGATTTAGCAAGGTTCCGCCAGGCCACCGCCACTCCTATTGCGGAAATGCCTGAGAAAAATACGATTATCCATCGCATCCAAAAATCGTGCGATAATATTCCTTCGTAACTGGCAGTTGAAACGGCAAGAACAAGCCCGTGCAATTCCCTTTTATGAATCATCGCTTGATATTCCTCAGGACTCATTCCATGCGCCCAGAAAGGCACCCGTCGCGGACGAAAAGTATCATCGTGTGATGAACGTCTATTGTCGGAATTCGTTTCTGTTCGGTTATCTTCGTGCGAACGGTTCTCGTGCCTCGACCCTCTCCGCCAACTTTCAAAATTATTCGTCAATTCCCGGAAAGGTGGCGCAACAACTGTATGCGATTGGTTGGTGGTTCCTCCCTGGTTCAGCACGGCGCCCGCAACAGCAAATTCCATGATCATGCTTCCCTTTAGCCAAAGGCCGTTTTCAGGAACAATGTCCCTGCCCAGCTCAATTGTAGGCTCGCCAGCCGAAGCCAGCGGCTCATCGCGTGCGTTCAGAAGAGCAATCCATGTGACCTCACTAGGTTTGACCAGTTCGTTCGTTCGGCTGTTGACAAGTTCCTGTAGCACCGGCTCCAATCGGTCTCCAAAAACAGCGCCTCCCCATCGAAGTCCGCGAATGAAGGCACTCAAAGTATTCGCGATTTCTCCAGCACGGATTTTAAGCCCGTTACTTGCCGTTACCCGAACGCGATGGTGTTCCTCCATTTGCCACGCGATGACCAACAGCCAAATGCCCGCAAGCAAAATATAAAAGACCGGGTTACGGCGTTTTGGTTCCATATAAATCGGACAACGTTGTTTGTCCGTCTTACTTCTCAGTCTTCATCGGCACGCGTTCGAGAAAACGGTCCAGTTCGTCTTCCGAAACGGATTTCTTGATCAACGGATTCTGACCCTGCTCTCTCGCCGACATCGCGGCGAGTTGCTCCCGCGTTTCGACAATATGCGGTGTGAGGAAAATGAGCAATTCCGTTTTCGATCCATTATTGGTTTTGCGCTTGAACAGATTTCCCAGAACCGGAATGTCGCCCAGAAAAGGAATTTTGCTTTCGCTCGACGATTTGTCACTGGACATCAATCCGCCAATGACAACGGTTTGCCCGTCCGGCGTGATCGCCACCGTGTCCGCCGAACGCTTGTCAATCACCGGCGCATTCACGCCTGCCGAAATCGGCACCGACAGATTCGGATCAATCGAAGACGTTTCCGGCGACACAATCATCTGCACCATTCCATCCGGCGTGATGAACGGCGTCACGGTCAGAATAATTCCCACGTCCTGATAAGTGACATTGTTCACGGGAATTCCCGCGATTCCGGTAAACGTAACCGACGTAATCAATGGAACCGTTTGCCCAACAACAATCGTCGCCGGCTGGCGATCGCGCGCGAGAATGGACGGGCGCGAAAGCAATTGCGCTTTTCCGGCCTGGGCAATGGCACGCAACGTGGCCTGAAAATCATTGCCCAAAATTTGATACAAACCCGCGCCGGGAACCGCTTGTGTCAATGCCGGAACCGCCGTCGCCGGACCGACCGCGTTGAAATTCGTCGTGAGCGTGTTCAGGCCGTTCAATCCGAAAACGTTCGCGGCCGTGCCGGTCATGGAATTGCCAATATTTTTACCGAACGCGCCTTCAACGCCGAGATCCAGGGCGTTGTTGTGCTGCACTTCGAGAAACACCACTTTGATCAGGACCTGCGGCTGCGGATGATCCATGTTCGCAACGACTTGTTTGATCTGGCGGATGGTTTCCTCGTCTCCGATGACAACAAGATTTCCCGAGTCGTCCACGGAAATATTCGCGCTGCCGACCTGCCCGTTCGGAGTGTAGGGCAATTGCTGGCTGCTGTTGTTGTTGCCGCCAAAGTTATTGTTGCGCCCGAAATTTCCGAATCCGCCGAAGCGTTGCGCGTTCACTGTCGCCGTCGCGCAAAGAAAGCCGGCTGTTGCCGTCGCCAAAAGTTTTTTCAAATTATTCTGTTTCATGGTCGTTTAAAGTTTTGAATTGATTCACTTCAAATCAGCGGCCAAAGCCGCCTCCCCGATTTCCCAGGCCGGAACCGCCGAAGGTTCCGCGACTGGTGTTGACGCCGCTGTTGTTTTGATTTTGCTGAATGCGGTACTGGAACGGACTGAGTTGCGTCGAGTTGTTCCGGTTTCGCGTGTTGTTTCCGCCAAAAGTGTCCTGCAACACCGGCAAAATTTCCTGCGGATCGGCGTTATTGATGTGAATGACCGCGACGCGCTGGCCCTTGTTGGAAGGATTATCCAGTTGGGCAATCATTTCGGAAATCTGGTCCATCAAATCCGCTGTGGCCGTCACCACAACCGATGACGTCCGCGCGTCGGCCACCGCGACAACCTGATTTCGTTTTTTGATGCGATCGCTCACGCTGTTTCCGTTATTATTATTTCCTCCGCCAAATGCGGCGGCGAACGGATTGAATCCGCCGCGTCCACCACGGCCACCGCGCCCGAATCGAATCGGCGCCTGCGCGGTGTTTTGATCGGGAAAAAGACTGGTCAGCAACGTCGCCATTTCCGTGGGGTCGGCGTATTGCAATTTGAACACTTTCACTTCCGTCACATCCTCGGCGCTGGAATCAATCGCTTTGATGATTTCCACGAGATGCTTGATGTTCGATTGAATGTCCGTGATGACAATGGAATTGCCAGCCTGATTCGCAATGACCGTTGCCTGCGGCGAAACGAACGGCGAAATGTCCGATACCAATTGCTGCGCCTCGACGAAGCGAATCGGAATAATCTGCGTGACCATTTCGTCGTTGTCGGGAATGGAATCGGGATCGTTGCCGATTTTCACCGGATTGCCGCTGCTCTTCGCCGCGCCCTTATCCATGATTCGCAACGTCCTTTCACCGCTGCGAATGGCCGCGTAACCATTCTTGTTCAGAACGGAATTCAGCAAATCCACGGCTTCGTCCTTCGTCATCGGATTCGCGCTGATCACCGTCACGTTCCCATGCACCGGCGTTTCCACCTGAATGATAAATCCGGCGGCTTTGCTCAGGTATTGCAGCACAAGATCAAGCGGCGCGTTGCGGAAATTCAGCATCAGACCGTTCGTGCTGGTTTCCGCGCCGGTCGAGGCCGCGACATCGTTCGTGGAAATCGCCGCGTTTTTCTCGGTCGCCATTGCGGCGGGAGCATTGGTCGCGGTGGAATTTTCGGACGCGGACGGCGCATCCGCCTGCGCCAAAACGCTGAATGTTCCCGTCGCCAGAAGCGCGGCGAACAGGACCGCGCGCGACGACGCCGGAATTGAGTATCGGTTAGTTTTCATTGTTTGTGCTGTTTTCTGTGCCTCGGAAATCGGGCGGGTTGCCATTCGGATAATTCTCATTGGGATTAAAATTCGGGTTCGCTTCGTTCGCGTTTAATTCATTCTGATTCGGTTCGTTCTGATTGGCGTCGTGGTTCGCGGGATTATTTTCGTTTCCATTTTCAACCGGAACACGGTTCATGCGGTTCACCGGCTGCAACCGAATTCCATTCGGACTGACGCCGTTCGGATTTTCTTCGTTCTCGCCGGAATTTTCGTTTCCATTCGCGCCGGGATTTTCATTTCCATTCCGGAACGAATCTGGATTTCCGTTTCCAAACCCGTTTCCAAACGGGTTCTGGTTTCCAAATCCGTTCCCGTTTGGATTTTGGTTCCCATTCGCATTTCGATTAAAATTTTCATTTCCATTCGCGTTCGCGTTGGGAACGGTTCCGCCTTCCGCCTGGATTCGCCGCAACATCAATCGCGCGACCGGATCGTTCGGATCCAGATGGCTCAAGTCGGTGGGAGTTTCGGTCGTGTCGGAATTCATTTCCGGCGGCGCGCCGTAATTGGACTGATCCCGCGAGGCAAAACGATTGTTGCCGTTGCGAAAGTTGAATCGCGAGCCGCCCCGGCGCGAATCGTACCGGCGCCCGGAATCATTGGAATTCGAGGCGTAGGAATCGGCCGCCAGTTCCGCGCCTTCCGCCGCCAGCCACTTGCCGTCCGCCGTCCGGCGCAACTGCATTCCGATTTTCAATTCCGTGACATTCGTGCCGGAAGCCAGTTTCACATAATCGAAACCGATTTCCCTGACGGTATGCCCGGCGATTTTTCCGCCGGTTTCCAGCACCGCGTGATAATCGGAATGCGTTCCGTTGAAAACCGCGTAAGGCCCGTTGCCGTCGTAGCTCATCGAGCCGAGAAACGAAAATGAATCCACGACCTGCGGCGGGCGCGGACGGCTTTGCACGGCCATTTTCGGCTGCCGGTTCGCGTCGAAAATATTCCGTTCGTTGATGATCTGGAACGCGGAAAAATCGCGCGGATTCACGCGGTTGGTCTGCGCGAAAGCCGCGCCCGCGCCGAGGCCGAACGCCGCGAGAATCGAAAATTTCATCTGCCAGGTTTTCAAATTCATTTTCCTTCCGAAGTCAAAACCAGTCCGCTGACCTGCAGGCCAAGCGTCAGTTGTTTGCCCGTATTGTCGCGGGAATTGATGTCCACCGATTCCAGTTTCAATCCGAGCGGACCTTTCTCGATGTCATAAAGAAACCGGCTCACGTTCCACAACGCTCCCGCCGCGTCCACCCGGCAGACCAACGTTTTGTATTCGTCGGCGTCGTTTTTCCATTGCGGCGTGATGGCGTTGATGCTCACGCCGCTTTCCTGCGCCCAATCCTGAAACGCCTTGAGCACCTGCTCCTGCGCGCGCGACGGATTGTTGGGCAAAGTGTTCGTCCGCATCTCGTCCCACTGGGAGCGAACGATTTTGTCGCGCTTTTGCAACGCCTCGCCCTCGGTCACCTGCATTCGCAATTTGTGAATCTCCTGGGCGCGCGATTGCCACCAGTTCGTCAGCGGCGTGTAAATCAGCCGGTCGCCAACGAGCAGCGCGATGGCCACGATGGTCAGCACGATTAAAAGTTGTTGCCGTTTATCGGGTTTCATTCACGCCTCCGGTCAGGTGAAAATCAAAGCTGAATTGAATCGGCGACTGGCCGCGAATCTGATAATTGAAATTCGTCACGCCGTCTATCGTTCCCAGTTGATGAATCGTCGCCGCCACAGCGCGCGCATTCTGCGCGTCGCCCGTGCAGGTCACCGCGTTCATGTCCCGGATTTCCACCGTCTTGGCCGTCAACTCGCCGGTTTGGGGAAATGCCAGCGTCACATTTTTCAAAATCGTCAGGCAGCGAAATGATTTGTCGAACCACGGACGATACTGCGCGATCTGGTCGGAAATGCCTTGCAACTCGGCAACCTGCGCCGACATTCCATTCCATCGCGAACGCAGGCTGTTCAACTGCCATTGTTGGTAGCCGAACAAACCAATGACAATCAAAACGATCAAAGCCGCGACCGCGCCCGCTTTCCGCAATTTTCCCGGCGCGTATTTGGAGGTTACGCGTTCCCACGAGGAAACTTTCGGCGGCAGAAATTCGAACGGATCGTTCCGACCGATCAATTGCCGCGCCGCAAGGCTGAACGCTCCGGAAACTTTCGTATCCGGCGGAAGCGTTTTGCCGAATTCGTTTGGCGGATAAGCCGTCACGATTTCCACCTTCAAACCGCCCGGCTCGAATCGCGGACGGATTTCATCGGCGAGTTTTTGCGCCGCGTCCGCCGGACCGAAAATGCGGATTCGCTTTACCGAATCGCGCAAACCCGGCGGCAACTGGCCCATCGTGATCCGCGCTTCGCGCGCGATGAGTTCCGCGGGAATTTTCCGCTCGTCCGCTCCGGCGTTTTCCATCGCGCCTTCCAGCGCGCGCAACGCGGCAACGCCGCCGCCCGCCGTGATTTCCAGGCCGATGTGATGCTCGCCAATTTCAAACGCGAGCGCGCCGCCGGATTCGCCCGCCGGTTGCAGCGCGGTGATGCCGAGCGAAAAACTGATTGCCTTCAATTTCGCAGCGCGCAAAACCTGTTCCAGCCGGTCAATGTGACTTCGCGGAATTCCGATGAACGTGGCATGTTGCGCGCCGTCCGCCGAAACCAATCGCGACGTGGCGACTTGCAACGCGCTGATGTCCGTGGGAAATCCGCGCTCGGCTTCAATCTGGAGAAAATCCGCGACATCGGATGCCGCCAGCTTCGGCAGTTCCGTGTGCGCGGCCATCGTCCATTTCAACGGAAGCGCGACGACGCAATGCCGCTCGCGCACTCCGGCGGCCTGAAGATGATTCAGAATTTCCCGCCCGACGAGTTCCGGATCGTTGGTCAACGGATCGAGCGAAAGCGAAACATTGAACCGCTGGTGAACGTGCAGCGAGCCGTTCGAGCGATGCACCACCGCGCCTTCCAGCCGGCTGCCGTCCAGTCCAAGGCCCAGCAGCGTCGAAGGCGTTTTGCGCTTCGGGAATTTTATTTTTATGATTTTGTTCATCGTGTGTTTTGCGCGACCCAGGTGTCGCGCGTTTTTCTGCCAAGCGCCCAGCCGAGCCTGCCGAGGTCCTGGCGATAAATAATTTTCGGCGTTCCTTCCGTCGTATCGAAAACAAATCGCACGCGCCGGTAGCCGCGTCCGAACGGGCCGAGCGCCGCGACGTCCGCGCTGAATTGAAAACTTTTCGCCGTGATGTAATCGCCGCGGGCCAGCGCCTGCACCGCCGGCGTGTTCGTCCCGCCCAGCGCGTCAACGACCCACGCGATGGAATTGTAATTCACGGAATTCGATTGCCGGTAATTCACGATCTGCTGCGCCGAGTTGATGTCCATTCCCGGCAGACACGCCAGCACCGAGGCCGGCGCGGTGTTGATGTTCACGCGGCCAACGGTAAATGCCGCATTGGTGTTGATGGTGATCGCATCGTAAATTTCCGCAAATTCATCGGAGGTCATCTGGCTCCTGATGTAAAAATCAAGAAGGCTCGCGAACGTGGTTTGTTGTCCGCCCTGTTGTCCACCGCCCTGTCCTCCGCCGCCACCTTGTCCGCCTGCCGGAAAAAGGCGCGTCGTAATTTCATTGGCGCGGGAAGAGCCGAGAACGTTTTGCAGCAGAGCGGAAATTTCCGTCCGGTCGTTCACGTTTGTCAGCGACGTTCCATCGCTCGCGAAATTCGGTTCGCGGCTATAAACGGTGAAAACATCCAGCAAACCCGGATCGGCCTGGCCGTTTCCATTCAAATCCTGTTCGTTGGGATCGAGAACGCCGTTGCGATTCACATCCTCGCCCTGCAACAAATCCAGCGTCGCGCCGTAAACCAGACGCAATTCGCCGACGCTTTCAAACGGCGCGCTTTTCGGCAGATAACCAAGCTGGCTGTAATTCAAAGACGAAGTC
>DASSNZ010000132.1:0-4534 GCA_035701135.1 Verrucomicrobiia bacterium | reverse complement strand
TTTAAATTATTTCCACCGAGGTTGGTCACAGTTACACTGGTTCCAGTTCCATTATAAACCACGTAAGTAGAACCCCCTATCTGCGCGGTCGGATCACCATATCCGGGCACAGCACTATACGAGAGTCCATTGACAGGGTTTTGCTGAATGTTTCCGCCCTGTCTCATAACTACCAGACTGCTATCTCCCGGATTGCCAAGGGTCCAGGAAAATGTCAACGAGCCACCTGTATTTGTAGCTGTCGCAACCAGATCCGACGGAGCAGCCGGCACGGCAGGTGATGTCACATTTGGACCAGTAAGTTCAAAATCACTGAATACCGCATCGCGGGCGGCCGTGCCGAAGCTTGCCGCCGAAATGCCGACCTGCAACGGAATTCCCGCCCAATCGCTGCGGGTCAAACTTCCCGTTGCCAGACCGTTTGTAATATGAATCCAATCGTCAGAAAGATTTGCTTTGACATAGAAATTCAAATCATTGCCGGTTCTAGTAATACGCAAAAAGTGCGTCAATGTCGCATTGGTGTAATAACTATTAGTTCCAACCAAAAATGGAAATGTCTGATAAGTCAGCTCCCGGTTGGATCCGTTTGTTGAAATTCGAATTTCACCATCGGAACTATACTGATTCATCCGGAACAGGCCTACGAAGTTTTCGCTCGGATTTGCCACAGTAGTGCTGAACGGCGAACCGGAGTTGTTGGTATTATAGGCGCGCACCAACAGGCCGCAGAAGTTATTCGCTCTATTATCGTAGTTCAGCCCGCCATTTAAATCGTACGGATTACTCTGCACCGAAACATCGAAATCCCCTGTAACAACCTTGTAGATAAAGAAGCCGTCGTCATTCGCTCCGGACCAGTCCGTACCCTGGGTTCGCAAACTAAGGAATCCCGGAAAGAAGGTTTCATTTGCAACAAGCGTGCTTGCGGGGGCGCCGTCATTATTTCCCAACGGCACATCTCCAAAATTCAAATAAACCCCGTCCCAGTTTGCATCGCCTATAATGCCATTGGCAATGTAGTCGTGCGAGGAATTAAAGTTATTGATCAGGGTATCAGCCTTCGCGACCGCGACGGCTCCAAACACGGCCAATGCCGCAGTGGTTATTTTGAGCAGGGGATTTCTCATAGGTTATTTAGGGTGATTTCTTCTTTTCGATTGAAATTGGCCGGTACAAACGGGTGCCCACAATACAAACGGGTATATCCGTGTTTTGTGCTGAGCATGAATTCACATTAAAGTAAAAATTGATTTCGCCCATAACCCAAATCCACCGACCCATATTGCAAATGCACGCGATATTCATTTTGCTCATTCTTCATCCGCGCGAACCATGCGAATACCAAATACGGCCGCGATTTCATTTCCGTCTGTGGCCTGAAAACGGATGGTGACTTTTTGTTTGCCGCTGACCACTTCCGCGGGAATCGGATATTCCACATCGAAGAAATGGGGAGCACCGTTTCGCTCGACGGTCTGCTGGCCGATCCGTTGGTCGTCCGCAAGAATATCAAATGTCCGCTTGCGCCATTCGCCGGTGTAATACGTCACAACAATCGCCATTTTGTGGCTCGGGTCCACAGGCAAATCGAATGAAAACCATTTCGAGCCGCGCCGCGCCGCGCGTCCCATTACGCGATCCGGTTCGCTGTCCTCGCCCTGCTCGTTGAAGTCGCGTTCGGGTTGCATTTCGCCGGGCTGCGCGAAGGCGACGGTGGCCAGTTCCAGCTTGTGCTGTTTTTCACGCTCAGCAGCAATTTCTTCCTCTTTCTTCTGCCATTCGTCCGGCGTGAACAAATCCCAATAGGCCGCGTAGGTGCGCCGATGAAGACGATAAAAAGGCATGAAATTTACATCCTCGCTCCGGCCCACGCCGTCACTCCGAAATTCGCCCGGTTTCCCGGGAATCGGCTTGAGCCATTCCTGAACCGGTTTATTCGCCGCGACAAAAATCGGCACGGATTCCAGCGAAGCGCCTCGATTTCGCCGCCGCTGTTCCGGTCCCAGATCGCCCGAGAGCACCAGTGGTCCCCACATCAACGCGACGCGTCGGGGATTATCCGGGAGCGATTCCTCGTGAAGTGTTTTCGGAAGAGTCAGCGTGACGGTATCGCCATTTTTCCATGTCCGTTCCAGTTCGACGTAGGAACCGGGTTCCGGCAGATCGGAAACCGATTTTCCATTGATGCTCACGGCGAATCCGCTCCCGGCCCAGGCCGGACGCCGGAGCGCCAGTGTGAAATGTTTTCGAGATTTCAAATCCAGTTTCAGCGCGGCCGAATCGCCTTCCGGAAAACTGGTCTGCATTTCGAGTTTGACCTGCTCCGTTTTCCAGTCGGCGGTGGAAGGCGTATAAATGTTCACCCAAAGTTTGTTGCCCGTTTCGTAATAAATTCCGTAACCGTGCAACGCGTGGTTTTCCATTCCGGTCCCGACGCAACAGGTAAAACTGTGGAACATGTCCTGATATTCGTGCGTCACGCCGCGCCCCACAGGGACCATGTAACACATCCGCCCATCTATGGGATCAATCGAGCCTAACACATGATTGAACAAGGCGCGCTCCTGATATTCCGCGTATTTGTCGTCCGGGTGAATCGCGAAAAGCGCGCGGGTCATTTTGAGCATGTTATATACGTTGCACGATTCGTCATCGCGCCCGTCCACGATGTCATTCAACTTGTCGGGCGGCCCAAAATATTCATCATGGCCGTGGCCTCCGGTGGCAAAGCTGTGATGATAAACAACCTGATTCCAGAAGAAATTCGCGGCTGAACCGCTGGTTTCATTTCCGGTGTAAATATAGCGTTTCAACTCGCCTAACAGTTTCGGCACCTGAGTGTTTCCGTGCTTGCCGCCAAGGATGTCCTCATGCTTCGCCAGCGGATCAACTATCGCGCGATGCTCGAAATAATCGCACGCTTTGAGCCAGCGCTGGTCGCCGGTATCCGCGTACAGATCGGCCATGACTTCATTCATGCCGCCGAATTCGGTGTTCAACATTTTTTGAATCTGCGCGTCGTCCAGGTTGGACAAAATACCGTCCACCCAGCCGGCGAATTTGACTTCAACACCCAAGGCGTCGCGATTGCCGGTCAGACGATACGCATCCCGCAATCCCGCGAAAATTTTGTGTTCCACGTACCACGGCGACCACATTCCGTTCAGGTCAAATCCGCTGGATTGAATGATGCCTTTGGACAAATCCTCAAAACGGGTTTTTCCATCCACCAGTTCGCGATTTCCACGGCGTCCTTCGGCGGGATTATTGGTCGCTTCGCGGCGACGCGGTGCGTTGGCCATCAGCGCGCCGATGTAACCGTCGCCCTGTTTGTCCTGAATTTCCTTGAATTCCTGAACCATGTAATCCGCGCGTTCCTTGAAACGCGGATCGCCCGTGGCCGCATACATGTAACTCACCGCTGAGAGATAATGTCCCGCGATATGCCCGGTCAATTGCCGCCCCGCGCCATCCCAGCCACCGTATCCTTCGCTCGCTTTGGGTTTTAATCCCGCGCGCAGCCGCAGATAATACAACATTCTGTCCGGCTCGAGTTTCAGCAGATATTCCGCGTCAAGATCCTGAGCGTGTTTCAGCGGTCCACCGGTCAAGCGCACATCAGCCAAAGGCAAAGGCCGGGCTTCGTACGGCACGGCGTCTTTCACAACCTGCGACGGCAATAGTTTGGAATAAGTGGTCGGAGTGGAAATGGACCGGCAGCTTGTCAGTCCTGTGAGGGCAACCAGTCCGGAAACAGCCAGCGGAATTGAGAGAAAGGTTCGCATGAATAGATACAACTCTGGGCAAATTGATTCAATGATATATCCGGGTAACGTGATCAGTTCAATCAATTATGCGCGCACCGCCCATGCTTCAAACACACACGCATCTATTCGATTTCATCGGAAATAAAATTCGCGAAAAATCGGATGCCAAATCCACTTCGTTAAGATCAACCGCTGATCAGAACCGCCAGGAACGAATCAAAAAAAACGGAGCGTTTTGCTTGTAACTTCATGGTCCAAGCAGCACACGATAAAAGCGCGATTCCAACTGCGCGGGTTCCGGGTCTTCCCAGTCAAACGGCAGCGCCGGGGAATTGGTGGTGAAAATGGTCGTCCAGTCCGTCAGGTTGGTTGAAGTCTGAATCGAATAGTCCGGACCTGAATCGCCGCCGATTTTCAATTGAATCCGACCGTCTGTCGCCGAAATGGATTTCAATTCAGGCAGATTCAGCGGATTGACAATGACCGAAAATCCTTGCGTCGCGCTCAGGCTCGGCGTTCCGTTGTCGGAAACTTTCACGCTGACGAAATTGGTCGTGCCCGCCTGCCCGATCGCGGGTCGCCACGAGAAAATACCGGTTCCAGAATCAATCGCCGCGCCCTCGGGAGCATTTTGCAAACTGAACGTCAAGGTTTGCCATGGCAAATCCGCATCGCTGACGAAGTTCGTAACGCGCAACACAACGCCGGCGCCGACAACCTGATCTGAAATTGAATCCAGTTTTGGCGCGTTGTTAGGATTCTGC
>DASSNZ010000131.1:0-2719 GCA_035701135.1 Verrucomicrobiia bacterium | reverse complement strand
CCGTTTCAAAAATTCCTGCGCCAACAATTCATACGCCGCGGATCCCGCGCTGTATTTGTCGTAATGAATAATCGGTTTTCCAAAACTTGGCGCTTCGGCCAGCCGCGTGCTGCGCGGAATCATTGTTTCAAACACGCGCTCGCCGAAATGTTCGCGCACTTCACTTACCACTTGATTCGCCAATTTTGTGCGGCTGTCAAACATCGTCATCACAACGCCGAGCAATTCCAGGCGCGGATTCACGCCGTTGTCGCGAAGCTGGCCCAGCACGCGATTGATCATGGAAATGCCTTCCAACGCATAATATTCGCACTGCAACGGCACGAGCAATCCGTCCGCCGCGACAAACGCGTTCAACGTCAGCACGCCCAGCGACGGCGGACAATCCAGCATGACGAAATCAAATTGTTGCGAATCCAGAACGGGCTGAAGCGCCAAAGCGACGCGTTGCAAATGATTTTCGGAGCGCGCCAGTTCAATGTCCGCCGCGCACAGATCCACTTCGCTGGGAATGACGCTCAATCGCTCAAACGCGGTGTTTTGAATTTTTTCCGGCAAAGCGCCTTCGCCCAACAGCGTGCGATACGCGCTGGCGCCCTCGATTTTTTCCAGGCCCAGGCCGCTCGTGGCATTGGCCTGCGGATCGAGATCGAAGAGCAAAACGCGTTTGCCGAGCGCGGCGACACACGCGGCAAGATTCACGGCGGTGGTGGTCTTCCCCACCCCGCCCTTTTGATTTGCGACCGCGATGACTTTGGTTGGCACCCGGAGATTAAAAGAAAACCGCGCCGCCGATTCAAGCATTCCCCTCCGTCAGAAATGCTTCCCTGGCAAAATCCATTTTCAAAATACAAAAAATTTCGCGCCCACCGGCTTGCCGACTCGCTGCAAAACGGGTTTAGTTCTCCGCGCGATGGCCGCCGAAATCATGATTGAATGCGAAAACCTCACCAAACGGTTCGGCCATTTCACCGCGGTGGATCACGTCAGTCTCAAAGTCGCCAAAGGTTCCATCTTCGGTTTTCTCGGACCAAACGGCTCGGGAAAATCCACGGTCATCCGCATGTTGTGCGGTTTGCTGGAACCAACCGAAGGTTCCGCGCGAATCGCCGGGTTCAATGTCGCAAGGCAAACCGATGAAATCAAAAGTCTTATCGGTTACATGTCGCAAAAATTTTCGCTGTACGATGAACTGACCGTTTACGAAAATCTCCAATTCTACGGCCGGCTTTACGGCTTGAACGGCGCACGCCTGAAAAAACGCCGCGATGAACTGGTTGCAATCACGCATCTGGAGCCGTACATGAATCGCCGCGCGGCATTGCTTTCGGGCGGCTGGCGTCAGCGGCTCGCGATGGCGTGTTCGCTTTTGCACGATCCGCGCGTTTTGTTTCTCGACGAGCCGACGGCGGGAATTGATCCCGTCGCCCGCCGCGAGTTGTGGGATTTGCTTTTTGAATTTTCCGGCCAGGGCATGACGCTGTTCGTTACGACACATTATATGGACGAAGCGGAACGCTGTTCGCACGTCGGTTACATCCACATGTCGAAACTTGTCGTGTGCGGCGCGCCGGACGAATTGAAAACAATGCCGGTCGTCAATCCGCCCGGAACGAAACGCCTCGACATCACTTGCGAACACGTCACAGTCGGTTTGCAGGCGATGCGGCATTTGCCCGGCGTGAGCGCGGCAACGGTGTTCGGACAATCCATGCACCTGCTGGTGGACGCGCAAATGTCCGAGGAAAAAATCCGCGCGGAATTGTCGCGCGTTGGAATTTCGCACGCGGAAATTCATCCGATCGGACCGTCGCTCGAAGATGTTTTCGTGACGCTGACGACACAGAACGGAAAATGAAAATCAAAACTCTGAATCTGAAAAAATGAAACCTTTCCGCGGATTCACCGCCATTCTTTACAAGGAGTTTTTAATCGTCTTGCGCGACCCGATGACGCTGTTCTTCATGTTTTTTCCGCCGCTCGTCGAAATGATCGCGTTCGGTTATGCGTTGGATACGGACGTGAGAAACATTGCAATGGTCGTGCTCGATCAGGACCGCACCGTTGAAAGCCGGCAACTGGTGGACAGTTTTGTCAACACCGGCACGTTTAAATTCGCGGGCGAAGTCTGGAGCGTGGATGATTTATCGCGCGCGATTCGCGAGGGAAAGGCTTACGTCGGTCTGGAAATTCCTCCGGGCTTCACGCGCGATCTGCACGCGGGTCGCACGGCGCGGGTCCAGACAATTATTGACGGCTCGAATTCCACCATCGCATCCTCCGCGCTCAACACATCTCTGGGCGTCACGTTCAAGCAATCCATTGTTCAATTGCTTCGTCAGGCCGGCCGGCGCGATGTGCCGGTCGAGGTGCGTCCGCAAATTCTTTACAATCCGGCGATGCGCAGCCCGAATTTTTTTGTGCCTGGAGTTATCGGCGTTGTGCTGCAAATCGCAACGACGTTTGCCACCGCGATGTCTCTGGTCCGGGAACGCGAGCGCGGAACGCTGGAACAATTGCTCGTCAGCCCGCTCTCGCGCTGGGGATTGATGTTAGGAAAAATAACGCCGTACATGGTGATCGGAATGGCAATGGCCGCGGGGCTTTTTTCCATTATGCGCTGGCTCTTTCATGTTCCGATTTCTGGAAGCCTGATTGCGCTGGGAGTTTCGACGATCATTTATGTTTTCACGCTGTTGAGCCTCGGATTGTTGCTCTC